>JBIKUY010000015.1:0-13887 GCA_044347355.1 Prochlorococcaceae cyanobacterium
CGATTTCTTGCCGGAGAGGCCGAAGCAGCCATGGCTCAACGCACCCGTCTCGGCGACCTGCTGCGCCCCCTCAATTCTGAGTACGGCAAGGTCGTGCCCGGCTGGGGCACGACCCCGGTGATGGGGGTGTTCATGCTGCTGTTCCTGGTGTTCCTGCTGGTGATCCTGCAGCTGTACAACCAGTCCCTGCTGCTTGAGGGCATCAACGTCAACTGGAACGGGGCCGGCTGACGAGCTTTCCCGTCTCGGTTGTGGTCCTGATCCGATGAACTTCTTCGGCATTGGCTTACCTGAAATGGCGGTGATTGCCGCCATTGGCCTTCTTGTGTTCGGCCCCAAGCGCCTGCCGGAACTGGGTCGCACCCTCGGTCGCACCCTTAAGGGCTTTCAGTCGGCCTCCAGCGAGTTTGAGAAGGAGTTCCGCACCGCCATTGCGACGGTTGAAACCACAGCCGCCGACGCATCATCAGCGGTCGCACCGTTGGCCGCCGGCTCCGGCTCCAGTGCTGAGTCAGGTGCTGAACAAGCCGGTGACCCTGACCCCACCCCGGCCCCAGAAACCGCCCATCAATCCAGCCAGGCCGCTCCGTCAGGCCAGGACCTCCCGTCCAACTGAACGGCAGTGCCAGGTCTGCAACTGGTGGTCGGTCTCGGTAATCCGGGAGTGAAGTACCTCGACACCCGACACAACGTTGGCTTCATGGCCGTGGAGCGCATCGCAGCTGAGCGTGGTGGAACTTTCCGGCAGCAAGCCAAGCTCCATGGTCTGCTGGCGGATGTGGGTCAGGGAGCCTCGCGGCTGCGGGTCCTGATGCCCCAGACGTTCATGAACGACAGTGGCCGCTCGATCCGCGCCGCCCTCGACTGGTTCGACCTGCAGCCGGCAGATCTGCTCGTGTTGGTGGATGACATGGACCTGCCGCTGGGGCGGCTGCGCCTGCGGGCCAGCGGCAGTGCCGGTGGCCACAACGGCCTGCGCAGTGCCATCAGCCACCTCGGCACCCAGGACTTCCCCCGACTGCGCATGGGCATTGGTGCCCCAGCGGACGATCCGTTGGAGCGCAAGGCCCGCACCATTGGCCATGTGCTCGGTCGTTTCAGCCCCGCTGAGCGTCCTCTCCTCAACGATGTGCTGGCTGAGGTGGAGGCCGGCATTGGCCTGATTCAACGGCTGGGGCTGGAGAGGGCCGGTAACCGGTTGAACGGTTTTCGCGGGCAAGCGGGGCCAAGCTGAGGCAATGGCCCGTTTGCCCGCCACCACGGCCCGTCTGCGCGTTCTGCACCAAAGCTTCAGCGAGCGGCTGCTGGAGGGCGAGGTGAGTGCCGGCAGCTTTGCCTGGACCTTTCGATGGGCCTTTGATCGCGGCGAACTCAGCGTGGAACCATCCCTGGGGCGGGCCCTGATCCAGGACGCCCTGCTGCGTTTTCTGCTGCGGGCTGACTACCAGCTTGAGCCGGGCGCCGACTATGCGTTCACCGTGAGGGCCCGCTTCTAGCGGCCTGCCTCAACCGGCAGCGTCAGGCCGATGGCGCCACACCGAGCCGCAGCTGCGCGCCAGTGGCCTGCCGAGATGGCGCTCCAGCAGCAACTGGGCCACCACGTCATCGATGTCCCGAGGGGGCAGGCGCAGGCCGCGGGGCAGGCAGCGGCGCCAGCCCCGGGGGGGCTCGAGCTGCCAGTACCGCTGACGGGCAGCCAAGGTCGTGCCCCACTCATCGCGTTGCTGAATGGCCAGTCCCGATTGCGTTAGCTGCTCGCGCCAGCTGCGACTACCCGTGCCATTACCAAGCACCACCAGGCTGAGCCCCTGGCCCTGCCACTGCAGAAGCAGGGCGAGGCTGTCGTCCGGAGGCAGGATCGCTGCAGCCACAATCGTCTGGCCGGCCTGGTCTGTCACCGCCAGGCCGCATTTACTGCGCCCTGGGTCCACAGCGGCAATCCCCAGGCTGATTGGTCTGCGTTCGGTCACGGTCGCCGCGGCGTTCTGGAACCACTTCCACTATTTCGAGTGTTGGCCAGACGCAGCTCCACGGCAATTGGGTCTGGTGTGTCGCTGTCCATCAAGGCCACCGCCTCGAGTTGCACCACCTGGCCGGAGGGACGATCAGCAAGGGTGCGGGTGAGCTGGTTGAACTGGCCCACATCAAACTGCACGCCATCCGCCAGGGTGCCCTGACGCTGGGCGCGGGCATAGGCCGCGGCTAGCAGCAGGTTGAGGCGTCGGGCGATCTGTTCCGGTTCGCGCAGATCCCCTTCCAATGTGGTGCCAGCCAGCACGTCCCCCTTGCGGGCCACCCGGCGGTTGGGGCGCAGGTCGGGAAAAGCCAGCACCTGTTGCTCCCCCCTCAGCACATTGGCGGCTGAGCGGATGCTCACCACCCAGTTTCCGGGCTGTTTGAGCAGTTCTTCCAATTTGGTGATGTCGCTGGTGGGCACCAACAGGATCTGGCGGTTGGGCGGCTCACCGGGCAACACCCGCCGGAAAGCATTGAGGTTGGCCTGTTGCAGTAGGGCGGTGATCACCTCCTGGGCCTGGGCCGGCCGCTCCAGTTTCACCTTGGCGCTCGCCAGGGGCTGGCCACTGGTGAGCACTACATCGCCTCGGCGCAGAGCGATCAGGTTGGCCTCCAGGCCTTCCAGCTCACGGGAGCTGGCTGCGATCTTCTTGCCCAATTGGGCAAGCTCCGCTTCGGTACGCCGGATCTCGCCGTCGCGGCGGTTCACCTCCCGACTGAGACGTTCGCGCTCTGCCTCCAGCTTGCTGCGTTCCTGCTGGAGGGGAGCCAGTTCCTGGCGCAGGGCTGTGGCCCTTTGCTCCGCCTGAGCCAGCTCCTGCTGCACCCGCTGCTGGCCCTGCTGGGCCAGGGCTAAGTTGGCTTTGCTGGCTTGCAGCTCGGCTTTGCTGGCTTGGAGATTCCTCTGGCTTGCCTGCAGCTGGGCCTGACTACCCGCCAGCTGGGAGCGGCTGCCGGCCAGTTGTTGGCGGCTCTGCTGCAGCCGCTCCTCCAGCTGGTCGAGTTCAAATAGACCGGTGCGCAACCGTTGGCTCACCAGCAGCATCAGCCCCAGTGAGATGGCGCTGATCAGGCTGCCGGTGAGCACAGTGATCACCACAGCCGTGTGCCGGGGCCGCAGATTGAACAGGCTGAGGCGCGCCTTGCCCACACGGCTGCCCAGCCGGTCGCCCAGGGTGGAGAGCACGCCCCCCAGCACCAGCAGCATCAGGATCAGCAGCCAGCCCGTCACGGGTTTCGGCGAGTCGGCCCAGTATCCCCTGATGGGACGGGATCCTCAGCCAGGTGCGCCGTGATTCCCAGATCTCAGCTGAAGCGCTTGGCCAGGGCGATCGGATCGAACACCGTGATCTTCTTGCGGTCGATCTGTAGTAGGCCCTCTTGGCGCAGGTCGCCCAGCAGTCGGGTGATCGTGACCCGGGTGGAGCCAATGGCCTCGGCAATGGCCTGGTGGGAGAGGCGTAGGTCGATGGTGATGCCCTCCTGACTCGGTACCCCGAAGTCCCGGCACAGAACCAGCAGGAAGCTCACGAGCCGCGAACTCATATCGCGGTGGGTGAGGGTCTCGATCATCGTCTCCGTCTGCAGGATGCGAGAAGACAGGCCCTGGAGCAGCAGCAGGCCAACGCTGGCGTCCTGCTCGATCGCCTTGCGCACCGAGGTGGCCGGGGCCGTGATCAACTCAACCCTGGTGAAGGCGATGGCGTGATAGAAGCGGTCGGACCGCTGGCCGGTGAGCAGCGAGAGCACCCCGAACAGGCTGTTCTCGCGCAGGAGTGCCACGGTGATTTCCTCGCCGCTCTCGTAGACCCTGGAGAGCCGAACAGCGCCTCGCCGCAGCAAGTAGACGCGCTCGGCAGGGTCCCCCGGGAAGAAGATGGTCTTCCCCCTCTCGACGGTCTCAACACTGCTGCCGTTGAGAGCGCGGATCACCTCCAGCAGCGTCTGGCTGCCCTGGCTAGCCGATCCGATGCCCGTGACGGTGCCCGGCTCCCCGGAGCTCGGGGTGCTGGCAGTGCGGCTGAAACCGCGGGTAGCGCCAACCATGAAGAGGGCAGGCAGATGGGCGGACCCTAAGGATCGCCGCACCCCCTCCATGTAGCAACCCACACTTTTTGTACCTGCCAGCTGTTTTGGCGCGCGGGATGCCTGTCTGGTAGTACAAATGCATCCACCAGGGATGGTGTGCATCGTTTGTGAACAGGCGGGCAGCCGCTACATTCAGGACTGCCCTGTCCTGCCCGCATGACCGCCAGTCACCCCAACGGCATTGGCGCAGCGGCGGTGGGCCATCGGGCCGTGCCACTGCATCGACCTGCTCCACCTGCAGTGCCCCATCTGCGTGTGGTGCCCCAGCCGGAGGGCATGCTGCAGATTCATACGGCACCCTTTCGGGGCAGCTTCGCCACGGTGCTCAGTCAGGCTCTGCGCACGGCTGGTCTGGGTAGCCGAGTGCTGGTCTGTCAGTTCCTCAAGGGTGGTGTCGATCAAGGACTGGCCGCCAGCCCCTGGTTGTGTGGGCGCCTGCGCTGGCTGCGCCCGGCGGTGCCGGCCTGTCTGGCTGAGCCCGCTGAGCAGCATCACCCTGAGGTGCTGGAGGCGGTTGCCGAGGTGTGGCAACACAGCCGGGAACTGTTGCTGGGCGCCGCCGTCGATTTGATGGTGCTTGACGAGCTGGGGCTGGCGGTGGAACTCGGCTACGTATCCCGGGATGAGGTATTGGCCGTGCTCGAGCGCCGACCGGCCCAGATGGATGTCATCCTGACGGGGCCGGCGATGGGGCCGGAACTGATGGCGATGGCCGATCAGGTCACCCAGCTACGCCGCGGGCTCTAGCCCGATTCCCAATGCTCAAGAACGACCGCTGGATCAAGGAGCAGGCTGCAGCCGGCATGCTGGAGCCCTTTCAGCCTTCTCTGGTTCGCCACCTTGACCCTGAAGCGCTGAGCAGGCCGGTGCTCAGCTACGGCTGTTCCTCCTATGGATACGACCTTCGGCTTTCGCCTCAGGAGTTTCTGATCTTCCGCCACGTGCCGGGCACGGTGATGAACCCCAAGCGGTTCAATCCCGCCAACTTGGAGCCTGCACCCCCGCATGAGGACGAGGATGGCCAGTACTTCATCTTGCCCGCCCATTCTTATGGCCTGGGCGTAGCCCTGGAGAGGATGAGGGTGCCCGCCAACATCACGGTGATCTGCCTGGGCAAAAGCACCTATGCCCGCCTTGGGATCATTGTGAACACAACCCCTGCTGAGGCGAGCTGGGAAGGTCATCTCACCTTGGAATTCAGTAATTCATCCGGTGCCGATTGCAGGATTTACGCCAACGAAGGAATCTGCCAGCTGCTGTTTTTCGAGGGCGATCCCTGTGAGGTTACCTACAAGGATCGGGCTGGTAAGTACCAACACCAACCCGAGCGGGTCACCTTGGCCAAGGTGTGAGCCGACCCCTCGTGGCTGCTGCCTGAGCTAAGGAGCCAGACGGGCCTTGTGCAATCGGCTCTTCTCGTACCAGGCGGCAATTTCGGGCGCCCAGAGCTGTAGGTGGGGCCACATCAGGTCGCAGAGGGCACGGATCTCATCTTGGGCGTCAAGCTTGGCGCGCAGGTCCATGAAGTGAAGAAAGGCCCGCAGTGAGAAACTCACCACGAAGTGCTGGCGATAGTCGAAGGGCAGGATGCCGCGGGCGTGTTCCTCGGCGAAGCCGGCATCGAGCAGGTCGCGGTAACGCTCGGCAGCAGCCTGGCAGAGGTTCAGGTCAATGCGACGCTGTTCAGCGCTATAGATGTATTTCTTGCCCTGCCGGTCGCTGTAATCACCCACGGGGCGCAGATAGAACACCTCCTCCAACTCGAGCTCGCCATTGGCGGCACGGCGGATGCGGTCGCCGGTGTAGCGCATCGACTGCACATCGAAACTCACCCCCACGCGGTGGGTGCGTGCTTGCTGCATCACGGAGTGGGGAAACCAGCCCACGTTCAGACAGATCGAGGGATGCTCCAGGGGGCCGTAATGGCCTCGTTCGCCGGCCAGTAGGCGTTTCACGCAGATTTCACCGCAGCGGCTTTCATCCGGCCAGGTGTCGCGAGCGGCAGCCACGAAGCCCTCGCTGTAGTCCTGGTGCATCGCCGCATAGATGCACCGCTGGGGATTGGGGGTGGCGCTGAGGCAGACAACCTGGAAGCGGGGATCCATCGCGGTGGCGGAAGGCAAGGTGGTGGAGGGGCTCAGGGCTTAGTGGGGGTTCAACCGTGGCTGCGGGGGCCTGGTTGGCTGGCCGCTGTGCTGACCTCGTTGGGCGCCGGAGCCAGGCTGCTGGTGGCCCCCACCCCGGCCAGCAGCGGCAGGGCCTGGTCATTGATCAGGGCCGCCGCCAGGCTGTCGAGTTCGGCCCGACTGCGCGCACCGATCGCGCGCCCCACAGCAGTGCCATTGCGGTCGAACAGTTCCAGGTGGGGGATGCCATTCACCTCGTAGCGGTCGATCTCGGGCTGCCAGCGGGGGTTGTCCACATTCAGCAGCACCACGTTGAGCCGGTCGTGCTGGCGGTTCTCCACGGCGTCCAGGGCCGGGGCCATGCCGCGGCAGGCCTCGCACCAGTCGGCGTAGAACTCCACGATCGTTGGCTGGCCATTGGCCATGGCCACGGACAGCTCGGGGGAGCGACGGGCCAGGGCTTCTAGGGGGGCCTGGGGGTGGAGGCCCCCCCGCAGCCACAGCACGGCCCCCGCCAGCAAGGCGGCGATCGTGAGCAGAATGAAACGCTCGCGTGGTCCGGGGCCAGCCGCTGGGGCGGGGCTGTTCATGATTGGTTCGGGGCTGGATGCCCCACGCTGGTAGCACTTTGGCAGTGCCGGGGGGTGGCGGGCCGGCTCCCTCCGGCACTGCCACCTCCACCTCCAACGCCACCTCCAACGCCAACGCCCAAACCCGACACCCGCTGATCGCGTGAAGCGCCGACTCACCCTCCATTTTCCGCGGGAAGCGGTGCACCAGCCGATCACCTACAGGCTGGCGGTGGATTTTGACATCGCCGCCAAGATCCTGCGCGCCCAGATCGCCCCCAACCAGAGCGGCACGATGGTGGTGGAGCTCTCTGGCGATATCGATGAACTCGATGCCGCAGAGGCCTGGCTGGAGAGTCAGGGGCTGGCGCTCAACCGGGCACCAGGACAGATCGCCATCGATCGGAAGCGCTGCGTCGACTGTGGCATCTGCACGAGTGTGTGCCCCAGCGGAGCCCTGAGCTGCTCTGCCCCCGCTTGGCAACTCAGCTTCGCTGCGCAACGCTGTCTGGTGTGTGAGCAGTGCATCCCCAGCTGCCCGTTCGCCGCCATTTCCCTTGAGCTCGATCCCGGTGGCGTCTCAAGCCACTGAGCGTCATCTGCGAGTCATCCGTGATTACCGCCTTGCTGCGTCTGGTTGTTTTGCCGCTGCGGGCGCCGCTGTTGCTGCTGTTGGTGGCGGTGGCTGCCTATGAGGGGATCCACTGGAGCGGCTCGGCCACCCAGCTCTCGCTGGCCTGGGTGCTGGAGTGCCTGCAGGCGGTGCTGGTGGTGCTGGTCTGCACCATGCCTGAGCTGCTGTTGCAGCAGGTTTCCAATGCCATGGCGGCGAGCCGGGTGGTCAGTCTGGTGATCACCTTGTTGCTCGTCACCGTGGGTGGCCTTTACCTGCTCCACCTGCGGGTGTTAGCCAACGTGTTGATCCTGGCCTCGGCGGTGTTGCTGGCCCGGTTGGATCTGGCCCGGATCCGGGTGGCTCCCCATCCACTGGTGTTGTCGGCCTCGCTCACGGCCCTGGTGGTGGCAGGGGCCGCCCTGGGGCGTTGGATTGCGAGCTGAGGGCTCAGCCCAGCGGCGGGCAGGTGGGTGCACGGGGCGTGGCCATGCTCCACAGATTGCCCAGCACCTTCTTCACGTAGAGGCGGGTCTCCGGATACGGGATCGCCTCCACCCACAGCTCGGGCTGGCTGCCGAGGCGCGGGTCGATCCAGCCGGTCACGGCCCCCGGGCCGGCGTTGTAACTCGCCACCGCCAGCACGGGGTTGCCCTGCCACTGGTCGAGCAACTGCTGGAGGTAGCGCGCCCCCAGCTCCGCATTACGGCCAGGCTGCTCCAGTTCGGCGTCACTCACCGGGCCCCCGGCCACTTCGGCCGCAGTGTCCGGCATCAGTTGCAGCAGGCCCACCGCCCCCACCGGGGACCGCACCGTGGGGCTGAAGCGCGATTCCTGCTTGGCGATCGCCGCCAGCAAGGCTGGCGCCAGCCCTGCCCTGCTGGCGGCCTGCTCCAGTTCGGAGCCGAAGGCGGGGGTGTGCAGTTCCTGCTCCAGTTCGCCCGCCAGTTGGCACTGCTGGGGCGGTAGCCGCATGCTCGCTTGCTCCAGCTGGCCCAGCCCCAGCCAGTGGTCGCCGACGGCCCGGCGCAGCCGTCCTTCCACGACCAGTTGGTTCGGTTCGGTGGGGCTGACCCCATTGGTGTGCAACCGCCACTGCTCCCAGGCCTCCAGCGGTTGGCCAAGGCGCCAGAGGCGATCAATGGCTGCCACGCCGCTGTTCAGAGGGGTCCACGCCGGCAGCAGCAAGCTGGTGTCGCCGTTGCTGCCGAGGCTGAGCGTTCCCTGGCCCAGCCTGTCGGCCGCTCGCCAGCCGTAGTAGCCCCCGGGGTGGCGCTCGAGCAGTTCCTGCCAGATTTGCCTCGCCTGCTGCTGCCGCCCCAGCTGCCATTCCGCCAGGCCCTGCCAGAACCGGCGCCGTGCCTCTAACGGAGCGGGCAGCTGGTCGGCCAGAGCTGGCTCGGCAAGTAGTTCCAGGCTGGCGTTCCAGTTGTTCTCCAGGGCCAACTGGCGGGCCCTTTGCCATTGCAGGTCCCAGCTGGCCGGATCGCCCGGCCAGCGGCGCAGCACGGTCAAGGTCGCGTCCAGGCTCTTGCTTTCCCGGGCTAGGCGTGCCTGCACCGCGGGGCTGTTCTTGAGTGCGTCGGGCAATTGTTTGAGCGCTTCCAGACTGGCGCTGCTGCTGCCTTCACTGAGCAGCCGCACCGCCTCCAAAGCGCTCGGGCTGGAGGGTGCGTCGCGGGCGAGGGCCAGCAGACGGGCTTCAGCGGCGCTCTCCTGTTCCGGGTCGCGCAGCAGGGCCTCGGCTAGGGCTAGTTGGGTTTCAGCACTGGCGGGTCGGCCGCCCAGGCACTGGAGCGCTGGTTCAACCATCCCCAGCTGAGCGAGGCCGGCGGCCAGCTGCTCACGCTCTGAGGCCTGTGGAGGCGGCTGCTTCTCGCTGCAGCGCTCCTTCATGGCTGTCGCCGCCCCGGGCCAGCGGGGACCCCAACGGGCCAGATGCAGGGCCCCATCGCTGCCCTGCTCCTGGGCAGCGGCCAGGGCGGCGGGGTGGGCAGGGAATCGCTGCAGCAGAAGCTGGCGCAGATCGCTCTGATCGCGTCCCAGCCCATAGAGCGCATCGGCACTGGCGGCATCGTTGGGGAAGCGGCTGAGCAGCTCGCGCCAGAGAGCTTTGGCGCCGTGGTTGTCCCCCAGCTTCTCTTTGGCCATGGCCTGGCCCTTCAACACCACAGCCGCCAGCGGATCCCGGCCCCAACCCTGGTTTCGGAGCCAATCGTGCTGCCCCCTGGGATCGGTGCCGGTGCCGGCCTCCTGGCTGAGCAGCAGGGCTGCCTCGCGGCGTCGTTGCGGATTGGGATCGAGACGGCGGATGTGCCTCAGTTGATCGGTCGCCAGCAGGGGAGTGATCGGCGGCGTCTGTCGCAGCAGTTGGCGTCCCAGGAGCAGCAGGCCGCTGCTGCCCAGGCAGGTGATGGCCAGGAGAAGGGGGAGGCGACGCAAGAGGGCAGGCCGGGGCAAATGCAGGCATTCTGGAGATCACCCATGCGACGCTCCCGGTGCGTTGGCCTTCCCTTCCTCCGGAATTCTCCAGCCTGCCGGGCAGCCGCCAGCGGCAGCGGGCGCTGCAAGTTCTGGCCCTGGCTGGTCTGTTTTGGTTGTTGAGGCCCTGGCTACCGTTCCAGGCCCTGCCAGGCTGGGTGGTGGGCGGACTGCTGCTCTGGGCCGCGCTGGAACTGTTGCGCTGGACCTGGCGCCCCCAGCGATGGCGCTGACGCTTTGGTTCTGCCCGGCTCCTCCCGTCAAGTGCTGTAGTGATGCCGCGTAACCTTGAGACCTCAAGGGACTCCTTATGGCTGCGCCGCATTCCGGGACGGATTGCCACCCTGTAGGTCAACCCCTTGGGGATGCGGTGGCCGGCTTCGGCACCGATGGCATCCGTGGTGCGGTGGGTAGCCAGGTCACCCCGGCCCTGGCTTTGCAAGTGGGCTACTGGTGTGGGGTGGTGCTGCCGCGCGAGGGCCCGGTGCTGATCGGCATGGACAGCCGTAGCAGTGGGCCGATGCTGGTGGCGGCGCTCACTGCCGGCCTCACCGCTGCGGGCCGGGAGGTTTGGCAGCTGGGCATTTGCCCCACCCCAGCCGTGCCCGGTGCGATCCGTCGCTGTGGTGCTGCCGGGGGCCTGATGGTGTCGGCCAGCCACAACCCCCCGGGAGACAATGGCATCAAGGTGTTCGGGGCCTCGGGCGCCAAGTTGGCTCCGGAGCAGCAGCAGGCGATTGAAGCCGGCCTGGCGGGCCGGGCCAGCGCTCCTGTGTTTGATGGCCATGGTGCCGCCTGCGATCGGGGCGACCTGCTCCACGACTATCGCGGCAGCCTGATCGACAGCGTGGAGGGCCGCCGCCTCGATGGTTGCAGCGTGGTACTCGATCTCTGTCACGGCTCTGCCACGGCCTGCGGTGAGGCTGTGTTCCGCGCCCTTGGCGCCGATGTCACGGTGCTGCATGGCCATGCCGATGGCCGCCGGATCAATGTGAATTGCGGTAGCACCCATCTCGAGGCCCTGCGCCAGGCGGTGCTGGAACGCGGTGCGGCGATGGGCTTTGCCTTTGACGGCGACGCCGACCGGATGCTGGCGGTGGACGGCCGGGGCCGCTGCGTGGACGGCGATCAGATCCTCTACCTGTGGGGATCAGCGTTGCTGGAGGCCGGTACCCTTCCGGAGGCGCGGATCGTGGCCACGGTGATGTCCAACCTTGGCTTTGAGCGGGCTTGGCAGTCGAGGGGCGGCCGACTGGAGCGAACGGCGGTGGGTGATCAGTACGTCCATCGGGCCATGGAGGAATTGGGCGCAGGCCTCGGCGGTGAGCAGTCCGGTCACATCCTCTCGGCCCGCCACGGCATGAGTGGCGATGGTCTGCTGTCGGCCCTGCAGGTGGCCACGCTCCTGCATGCCCAGGGCCAGACCCTGGCCGACTGGCTGGACGGCAGCTTCCGTCCCTACCCCCAGACCCTGGTGAACGTGCGGGTGGTGAACCGTGCGCGCCGGCAGCAGTGGCAACAGTGTGACCCGCTGCGCCGTGCCGTGGAGCAGGCGGAGAGTGAAATGGCGGGTCAGGGTCGGGTATTGGTGCGAGCCAGTGGCACTGAGCCCCTGCTGCGGGTGATGGTGGAGGCTGCCGACGATGGTGTGGTGCAGCACTGGGCCAGTGCGTTGGCAGCGACCGCCGACCAGCACCTCAACGCCGCCTGACCCACGGCCTGAGCTCAGAGGCAGCGTCGGGCCAGCTGCAGGGCTCCGGCGCAACTGTCGCCCGCCGGGACGGCCAGATAGGCCCCTGGCAGGAGGGCATGCAGCTGCTCTATCAGTTGCTGGCGCAGCGGCGCCAGATGCTCCAGTGCCCCGCCCATGGCCCAAACCGGTGGGTCCGTGAGCGCCAGTGCTTTGCTGATCGCCACGGCCATCTCGGCCAGGGCCCGGCCGTTGCGCTCCACGATGGCCTGGGCCACGGCATCGCCCTCCTCTGCCGCTGCTCCCACGAAAGGAGCCAGGCGGGCGAAACCGGCCGCACCAAAGCCGCTCTGCACCACCAGGGCCTTGATCGTCGCCGCCGCATCGGGCTGCTGGGGCTCAACCCCCAGCGCCCGCCAGAGAGCGGCGCGCAGGGGCGAATCGGGGCGGCGACCATCGGCCATGGCCAGGCTGGCACTGAGGCCATCACGGCCGATGTCCATGGCGGACCCTGCACCATCCAGCAACCACCCCCAGCCGGCACAGCGATGTTCGCTGCCATGGCGGTTGCGACCCACGGCGATCGTGCCGGTGCCGCTGATCAGCACCAGCCCCTCGGCGCTGACGTCGCCGATGGCGCCGAGCAGGGCCGTGCGCTCATCGCCAGTGACTCGAACGCGCTCGGCGGGCAGGCCCAGGGCGCTGCTCGCCAGCCGCTGGCCCTGCTCCTGCACGGAGCTGCCCTGCTCGATCCCACTAGCGCCCACACCAGCAGCCTGGAGCGCGCCATGGGCTACCAGGCATTGCTGAGCCGCCGCCAGGCTCTGCACCAGCGCCTGGCGGAAGCCCTCCTCTGCCCCGGGGCTGGCCAGGTGCCGCACCCCGGGGCCATCGGCTTCGGCCAGGATGCGTCCGCTGTCGGCCTCGGCCAGGCGGCAGGTGGTGTGGGTCTGGCCGGCGTCGAAGCCCGCGATCAGTGCTGTCACTGACTGAATGAAGTGCGTTTGGGAGCGGCGGCCAGGGTGGCCAGGCAGAACCAACCGGTGAGTTGCACTTCCGGACGGAAGAAAATTGTGTCGGTGAGCCCCTGCACCCCGAGCGCGGCGATCACCGCAAGCACCCCCATGGCTGGCAAGGCCCAGGGGCCATCATCGCGCCAAACCTGCAACCCCTGGCGCAGGCTGGCCACCACGAGACCTACGCCGGCCAGCACACCGGGAATGCCAGCCTCCACGGCCAGTTCCAGCGGTATGGAGTAGGCGCTCAGAGCGTTGAAACGGGGTTGCTGGAAGAGGGGATAGATCAGGTTGAAGGCGTCGTTGCCGGGGCCGATGCCCAGCCAGGGGCGGGCCTTGATCATGTCCAGGGCTGCCAGCCAGACGTTGATGCGGAAATTGTTGGAGCTGTCTTCCCGCCCAGCAACCAGACTCAGCACCCGCACGCGCAGTGGCTCCACCTGCCACACCACCACGGCCAGGAGGGTGGCACCGCCAAGCAGCACCACCAGGGGGATCACCTTGCGCCAGAGGGGCGGCCAGCTGCGGGTATGGCGCAGGGCCATCAGCACAGTGAGCACCGCTGCGCCTGCCACCAGTCCCATCCAGGCCCCACGGCTGTAGGTGAGCACTAGGGCCACCGCCCCCATCGCCAGTGCGCTTCCGGCGAACAGGCGAGGCAGGGGCCGCCTCCAGCGCAGCAACACCACCACCGCCAGAGGGAGGATTGGCAGCAGGTATCCAGCAAACAGATTGGGATTTTCCAGGGTGCTGTAGATCCGCACCGTGCCCTTGGCCACCGAATTGGGGTCGACCCAGCGGGCCAGGGCAGAGGTGTCCTCATAGAGCTGGCGCAGGCCGATCACGGAGGTGAGCAGGGAGCCGGCCAGCAGAGACGCCACGATTCGGTCCCACCAGCGCGGAGCGACCCGCAGCACTTCGTGCATCAGGGCATACACAGCCAGATAGCTGGTCAGCTTCACCAATCCCTTCAGGGCGGCGCTGGGCACCGGTGAAAACCCCGTGGCCAGGAGCGCCACCGCCAGGATGGCCAGGATCCAGCCGTTGATGCCGCCGATGGCGCCAGCTGGGCGGCGCAGGGCGAGCAGCAGCCAGAGCAGGCCACAGGACAGGATCAGCAGGCTCAGCCCCGAGCGGGTCACCAGGGCAAGGCCGCCCATCAGGGCACAGAGCACGACCCCGGCGATGGGCACCAGCCGGGCAGAGATCGGGCCGGCTGGCCCTGCCGCCAACAGACCCTGCCAGCGGAGCAAGAGTGGCGGAGGAGAGGAAACGGCGAAATCGCCCA
>JBIKUY010000274.1:0-3651 GCA_044347355.1 Prochlorococcaceae cyanobacterium
TCAGAAAGCCGAACAGGGAGGTGAAGGCGATCTGGCCCAGGCCCGTGGCCAGGGCCACCGGCCCCACCGAGCGGATCAGGCCCACGTCGAGCTTGAGCCCCACCACAAACAGCAGCACCGAGATGCCCACGCTGGAGAGCAACTTCAGCTCGCTCCCTCCCGACACCCAGTTGAGGGCGGCCGGACCCACCAGGATGCCGGCCACGATGTAACCGATGATCAGGGGCTGGCGCAGCTTCAACGCCACCACGCCGATCACCCCGGCCAGCATCAGAATCGCCGCCAGCTCGTGGAAGACGCTGTTGAAGGTCATCCGCGCGGCAACAGATGCTGGCACCCTAGGGAGAGGCTTTCTCTGAGCCCACACCAGAGCTGCCCATCACCTCCGGCGGCATGTCGCTCCTGCCCATCGCCACCCATGCTCCGCCCGCGGCCCATGTCGTCGCCAGCGGTCACCACCTGGAGCTGCCTGGCAATGGCACCCAGCGCAGCCTGCGCTGCCGCGTGCTCCAGTCGCCGCTGGCCGGCGTAAGCGACCGCATCTTCCGGGCCCTGGTGCGCCGCTGGGCCGCCGATGCCCTGCTGTTCACCGAGATGGTGAACGCCACCAGCCTGGAGCTGGGCCATGGTCTGATCAAGCTGGAGGAGCTGGCCAGTGAGCCCGGCCCGATCGGGGTGCAGCTGTTCGATCACCGCCCCGCCGCCATGGCCGATGCTGCCCGGCGGGCCGAGGCGGCTGGTGCCTTCCTGATCGACATCAACATGGGCTGCCCGGTGAAGAAGATCGCCAAAAAGGGCGGCGGCAGCGGCCTGATCCGCGACCCCGAGCTGGCCGCCCGCATCGTGGACACCGTGGCGGCAGCCGTGCACATCCCGGTCACGGTGAAGACGCGCCTGGGCTGGTGCGGCGCCCCAGCCGGCAACAGCGCCACCCAGGCCGTGTCCTGGTGCCGCCAGCTGGAGAGCGCCGGCGCCCAGCTGCTCACCCTGCACGGCCGCACCCGCGAGCAGGGCTTCAAAGGGCAGGCGAACTGGGCCGCCATCGCCGCGGTGAAGGCGGCACTGGCCATTCCGGTGATCGCCAACGGCGACATCAACAGCCCTGCCGATGCCCTGCGCTGCCTGGCCCAGACCCGCGCCGACGGGGTGATGGTGGGCCGGGGCACGATGGGCGCCCCCTGGCTGGTGGGCCAGATCGACGCAGCACTCTGCGGCCGGCCGATCCCACCCACCCCCGGCCCGGCCGAGAAGCTGGCCCTGGCGGCCGAACAGCTGCGGGCCCTGGTGGCCGCCAAGGGGGACCACGGCCTGCTGATCGCCCGCAAGCACCTCAGCTGGACCTGCAACGGCTTCACCGGCGCCCCCCAGTTGCGCCACGCCCTGATGCGGGCCCCCACCACCGCCGAGGCCCTGGCCCTGCTGGAGCAGGCCCAGCAAACACTTCAGCCGGGCTAGGGCAACACCGCAGGCCAGCCCTGGCGGATCAACAGCAGCGAGAAGTAGGGCTGCTCGTCGGCCAGCACCGCAGCGGCCGGCGCCAGCAGCTGGTCGGGCCAGCCCACACGCTGGGCAAGCAGAGCCCCCTCCAGCAGACCCCGCTCCGCCAGCAGCGGCCGCACCCAGCGCCAGCGGCGGCCCAGCTTGAGCAGGGCCAGCACGGTTCCATCGCTGGCGGCCCGCTCCAGCAGCTGCAGCAGCTCAGCGCCCACCTCCGGGGTGGGGCGGATCAGCAGGCCCTCGCTCTGGAGGGCCAGGGGCCAGGCCATTCCAGTAGCCGCGGCGGCGGCCGCTGCCGCACACACCGCCGGCACGCCTGGGATCAGCCGCAGCAAGCACTCCGGGTGACGCTGCCGCAGGGCCAACAGTACGTAGGAACTGCTGGCGAACAGCGACACGTCCCCCTCGCACAGCAACACCACCCGCTCACCGGCGGCCACCGCCGCGGCCAGGGCATCAGCGGCGGCATGCCAGGCGGCGATGCGGGGAGCGGCGTCCGCCACCATCGGAAACAGCAACGGCAGCCGCCGCTGCTCGGGGGCAATCCAGGGAGCGGCGATCGCCGCCGCCATGCCCTCCCCGCCCTCGCGGGCCACCGGATAGGCCACCACCGCCGCGGCCTGAATCGCCCGCACCGCCGCCACGGTGAGCAGATCGGCGTCACCGGGCCCTACCCCTACGAGCGTCAGCCCCCTGAACGGTTCAGACAAGGGGGTTCTTAAATTCAACATCTGAGGCCCCGGCGCCATGAGTCTGCTTGCCCTTTACCGGCACGATGCCAGCACCACTCCCCGTCAGGGGCAACACGCCGAGCTGATCACCAGCGACGCCGAGCAGATCCAGCAGGAACTGGCCAGCCGGGGCATCCGCTTCCAGCGCTGGCCGGCCCGCGCCGAACTGCCCGACGGCGCAGGCCCAGAGCAGATCATGGCGGCCTACAGCAGAGAAATCGCCCAGGTGCAGGCCGGCGGCGCCTACCCCACGGTGGACGCCATCCGCCTGGCCCCCGACCATCCCGACCGGGACGCCCTGCGCCAGAAGTTCCTGGCCGAGCACACCCACAGCGAGGACGAAGTGCGCTTCTTTGTGGAGGGGCGCGGCCTGTTCTGCCTGCACCTCGGCGATGAGGTGCTGCAGCTGATCTGCGAGGCGGACGACTGGATCGCCGTTCCCGCCGGCACCCGCCACTGGTTCGACATGGGCCCCGAGCCCAGCTTCTGCGCCCTGCGCTTCTTCAACAACCCCGATGGCTGGGTGGCCGCGTTCACCGGCGACCCGATCGCCAGTGTTTACCCGCTGCTCGACCAGCTGGGGCTGGCGGCCGGCAACTGCTGAAGCAACACCAGGCGACGTTTGTGGGGTGATGCCTGCGCGGAGGGTTGCAGCTTGTGCTGGCGACATTCGCCAAGCCTCAACCTGAATGGATCAGCGCCGCCACATCAGCCTGATGCCGCCGCCGCATGATTCGACATCACCGCACCCAATGGGAAAAGGCGATGGCAAACACATGCATTGCATTGCGCCGATCACTTTGCCCACACTCGCGGACTGCGTTCAGCATGTTCACGATGCAGATGGATGCCATACGTGTCATTCAGCGCAACCCACATCGCGCCAGCCCAGAGGATCTCACAACCACCGCAGTGAAGTGCTGACTTGAACTCCCCATGGGCCCACCGTGAAGCAGAAGATTGAAAACGCTCCGCACAAGAACGCACCCACTCCCCCGCAGAGACGAGGCCCTACATACCACCACTTGATACAACAAGGAATGTTGTGGCGCGGGGTCAGAACAGCTGAATAACAAACCAGGCAAACGAGTCCTTCCAAGATGCAATCACCCTCTTGTTGGCGCCCATAAATGCACCAACAAGAGGCAGAAGCAACAACTTATATGCATCCAGGAGCAGAACAATGGCATCCCTATCGATGCAGACGACATTCGCGGCTTTGTCCTCGACCTGGACACAATTGATACCGGCATCCCACTCCAAAGCGACACCGAATCCAGCAACGGCTTCAGCTGGTCTGAGGGCACGATTACAGGCAACGACATCACCGGGACATAGTGGGGATAAAACCTGGTCAACGACCTTGGCAAGGGGGCAAACA
This sequence comes from Prochlorococcaceae cyanobacterium, assembly GCA_044347355.1. Lineage (GTDB taxonomy): Bacteria > Cyanobacteriota > Cyanobacteriia > PCC-6307 > Cyanobiaceae > NIES-981. The sequence continues at coordinate 3,610 of JBIKUY010000274.1, forward strand.
TGAATGGGAACGATCCAGGAAACGACCCTCCAGCAGGCTATA
>JBIKUY010000426.1:0-3630 GCA_044347355.1 Prochlorococcaceae cyanobacterium
TTGTTCGGCGGGACTCGGAAGAGAACTGGCGTGAGTATGTGACGAAGCTGATGCGGGAGTCGGGAGCGATTGCCGCCGATGCCACGCCGACGATCGAGGAGCTGAAGCGGGTAGACAAATCCCGCAAGAACAAGAAGGTTTCGAACGACGACTGGTAATTGCCCCTCGATTGGGACCAGCTTCCGGTGGAGATTGACGAGGAGGCGTTCAAAGCCGGTGGGGTTCGTGACATGAAATGAGCGGCTATTCCGAGAGTGTTCGATACGTTGGTGTCGCGGTGTGGCATCGTCGCCATGCTTGACTCAGTTCCTCAAGACGGTAACACTGCCAATAGGTTGCCACTGTGTGTATGCGCCAGCAATCAAAACCGGTGTTCCAACCGGGCCAAGATCCAGTGGCGACAGTGACGTATTAAATACCGAGTCTCTGAACACGGGGAGCCGACGGATGAACGAGGCCAAACTGGAGTTGCCCGAACGAATTCCCGGTGGATGGCGGATTCTTTGCCGAGACATCGATGTCGCGGGTATTCACTTTCATCTTGACGAGGCAATTGCCTTTGCGACAGTGCGCGATCACGCTCTGGGGTTCGAGCCTGACCCAACAAATGCCCATGATCCCAATGCGATCAAGGTGATTGGATTCGGTACCTCGAACGGGAAAGCGGTTCGCCTTTTTCTGGGATTTGTCCCCCGGGGAATTGCAGCGCAGCTTGTCGGGAACTGCGTTCCCCAGTTGCGGGAAATCTGGGCTGGCGGAACACACCAGCTTGTGATGAAGATTCGTTTCGATATCCTCGTTGAGGAGTCAAGCTTGGCATCTCAGCCGGCAACGATTGCGCCGAGTGAGTTGGACTTTGCGCCTGCCATCGTCAATCGCACCCTGCGATTCCTTCCCCCAATTCCCGACGGGTGGCGCATCTTGATTGAGGACTTGGAAATCACCCCGACGCAGGCTCGCATGGCTGACGTCCTCGCATTCGCGTCGGGAGAGATGCAGGAACTGCGATTTGAGCGTGGTATTCAAACTGGGGCCGTGAAGCCGTCGATTCGACTCTACGGTACGTCGACACTCAACGGTTCAAGAACCGAGGTCTTACTTGGGTACGCGCCCGATGACACGGACGTGGATGCACCCGAAGAATGCCTGGCGAGGCTGCGGAGTATCTGGCTCGGAGGGCAGGTGCGACAGACCGCCCGGATTCGGTGCGACGTTTTGTGCCGAAAGCCGACGGAAAGTGAGATTGAAAAGTTCAAGGCACAGACTCTGAGAAGCGAGGCCGCCAGGAAGCAGCGGATTCGGGAAGGGGTCCAGCGACCCACTTCTCTTCCAGCGATCCGATTGCGCGATTGGGCAGCCGGTGAAACGGGCCCAATCTACTGCTCAAAATGCCGCAAAGTCTGGCATGACATTGAATGTCCTCAATGCGGCCGGGATCTGTTCCAGGACGACATGAGCGACTGCGCATACTGCGGCACAGAGTATGAAGACAGCCTCCAGAAGTGCCCGATTTGCACGATCGCGACGCTCTTGGAGGAGGCCGAGGATTGCGCGTACGAGGGTGATTTAAGCCAGGCAATCGCAAAGTGGATTCGCGCCCACAACGACGCGCAGGCGGAAAACAGATTTTTCACCTGTGACGACGTGTTTCCCTACGCCGGCTACCTGGCGGAGGCGGGGTTTCACACTGACGCGATCGCCGTGTATGCAGCGTTGGAACGGCACTGTTCCGAAAAACCGAATCAAATGGAAACTCGCGCAACAGCGGCAAGCATTCAAGAGTCAAAAATGAGAGGGCTGGCCCTTGATCCAAACGTGGCAAGTGATCCCGCTATCAAGACGGAAATCCTCCTCGCGGGCGTTCGCTGGCAGATCTTCGAGGTGAAAAGGCAACAGGGCAACAATGGGGGTCAACGTGAGAATGGCGTGGCTGTCTCAGAGGATGCCATCTATCGGGGGTTGCGTAAGGCGCTGAAACTCGCTGGCCTGTCAAAAAGAGGCCGTGAAAAGGATCTTTGGTCGCTTGCGGCGAGCCATCTTTCTGGCCCCGAAGATCTTCTGGAACAGCCTCTGCGGAGCGCATTGAAGGAACTCGTCGTTACGTGGTCGGGATCCACTTCGGCCAAGGGATGAGCCGTGCTCGGTCCCCAGGGAAGCCGCGATGCGGCAACCCCTCGGGAAGGAAAGAGAACCTCTTTAAGGCATGCCGGTGCGCCGGCGAAGTTTTTCGCGGGGGCGGGATTCGGATCGCGTTGGCGGGTATGTGGATTGGTGTCCGGTGCGGGTTGGGTTCCCCGCCGGGGTGGGATCACCGAGTTGTCGTTGTTTCGGTTGCGGGTCGTTCGCCGCTGGGCGCGGTTACGAAAACCCCTCATCCGGCCTTTGGCCGCCTTCCCCCCGGGGGGAAGGCTCCGTTGGTTGTCGATTCGAATGAGCGAGGGATCTCTCTCCCTCGTGAACGGTGCTGCCTAAGAGCTGGCGATCGCGCACTTCACTGGCACCCAACCGGCTGATTCGAGATGCTGTGGGGCATGCCACCGACTTCGCTTGATCCTCGGGAACTGCGCCAGTTTGCCAGCGACAATTATGCCGGATTGTGCCCGAGTGCCGCGGGGGCGCTGGCTCGGGCCAATGCTGGGCATGTGCCCGCTTATGGGGACGATCCGTGGTCCGCTCGGGCGGTGGCGCTGCTGCGGCAGTTGTTCGAGATCGAGTGCGAGGTCTTCTTCTGCTTCAATGGGACCGCCGCCAATTGCCTCGCGCTCTCGGCGGTCTGTCAGCCGCATCAGGCCGTTGTCTGTCACGAGGTCTCGCACCTGGTGACCGATGAATGCGGTGCCGCGGGGTTTTTTGGGCGCGGCCTGAGCCTGCACGCGGTTCCCGGGCCCGAGGCCCGGCTGGTGCCCGAGGTGGTCGAGCGGGCCCTCCGCGGGCGCGGCGATGTGCATTCCCCACTCCCCCGGGCCCTCAGCCTGACGCAGGCGACCGAGTGGGGGACCGTCTACTCGGTGGAGGCGGTCCGCGAGTTGGGGGCGGTCGCCCGTCGGCACCAGGCGGTCGTCCATATGGATGGGGCCCGCCTGGCCAATGCCCTGGCGGAACTGGGCTGCACCCCCGCCGATCTGACCTGGCGAGCCGGGGTCGATGTGCTGTGCTTGGGAGGGACCAAGAACGGGTTGGCCGTGGGAGAGGCGGTGCTGTTCTTTCGGAGTGACCTGGCCCGGGAATTCGCCTGGCGGTGCAAGCAGGCGGGGCAACTGGCCAGCAAGATGCGGTTTCTGACCGCCCCGTGGGTGGGACTGCTGGAATCGGGGGACTGGCTGGCCAACGCCCGGCACGCCAATGCCATGGCCGACCTGCTGGACCAGCGGCTCAGGCGGGTGGCGGGGGTGCGGGTGCTGGCTCCCCGGCAGGCGAACTCGGTCTTTGTGCAGATTCCTGTGAGCGTCAGTGCCGGTCTGCGCGAGGCGGGCTGGCGGTTCTACACCTTCATCGGTGACGACGGCGTGCGGCTGATGTGCAGTTGGGACACCACGCCCGCCGACGTCGCAGCGCTGGTCACCGATCTCGAACGTCGAATGCCGGAAGAGGGAGTCACCCTATGACCGCCGCCTCAGCGACCCCCGACGA
>JBIKUY010000275.1:0-3614 GCA_044347355.1 Prochlorococcaceae cyanobacterium
CGATGCCCGCCTCTGGGCCCCCTGGAATCTGGAGATGGCTGCTAAGGCCTGCCTCGGCCCGCGCGTGATCTGCTACTCGATGGCGCCGGTGGTGCTGGGCGAACGGGTTGTCGTGTCCCAGGGTGCCCACCTCTGCACCGGCAGCCACAACTACACCTTGGCCTCCTTCCCGCTCTACACAAAACCGATAAGTATCGGAGCCGATGCCTGGATCCGCACCGAGGCCTTTGTGGGTCCGGGCGTGCAGATCGGCGCCGGTGCCGTGATGTGTGCCCGGGCCGTTGTGATCCGCTCCCAGCCCGCCGGGATGGGGTGCGCTGGCAATCCCGCCCGCCCGCTCACTAAACCCCGCCTCCATCCCCAAAGCGTTCACCGCCTGTCTGGCCATGCCTGAATCCATCCCTGAATCCAAACAATTACCAGATTCTCCCCAATGCGGCCAGTACGGCTGGCAGATCTCCGCCCCCAAATACTCGCAGAGTTACATCAATCCTCCCCTGCTCAACCTTCTGCTGGCTGAGCAACCTGGCAGGCTCCTTGATCAGGGCTGTAGCAATTATTCCCTCTGCCGTTTTCTCCATTCCCATGGCTTGGATATGGTGGGGATGGAGCCCGATGACGATGGTGTGCAGATCGCCAGGGAGCATCTGCCATCCACGCCCTCCTACCAGCTTGGTGTGGACAGCGACCCTGCCTTGATCACGGCGCAGGAAGGCCTGTTTGATGCGGTTGTGTCCACCGAGGTGATTGAGCATCTCTACGCCCCTCATCTGCTGCCTCGCTTTGCTTGGCATTGCCTCAGGCCGGGTGGACTGCTGATTGTGACCACTTCCTACCACAGTTGCCTCAAGAATCTCGCCCTTTCCGTGGCTGGCGAATGGGACCATCACCACATCGTGCTTTGGCATGGTGGCCATATCAAATTCTCGAGCCGCTCCACACTCACCCAGCTACTGGCAAAAGGTATGCGTTCAGGGGTCGGGACGCCCCGCCGCAGGACTCCATGCCTGAAAGCTCATCGCTGAGCGATCAAGAAGCAGTGATCTGTTCTGCTGATTCAGGGATCGGGCAACAGCGACGGCATCACCCCACCGCGGTGATGGGCAATCCAGGCCTGCTCCATGAACTGCCAGACATCGCGGCCCTGTTGCCTGAGGGTGGTGGTAACGGTGAGCAGACGACTGCGGCAGATCGCACCCTGGCGGGATTGGACGCCATGGCTGATCTTGCGTTGAATCACCGACTGGCGCACGGCCCTCAGCAGCGTTGTTGGTGGGCTCGATTCCCGGGTCTCCATGCAGGTCCAAAGGGCATCCACCACCTGGAGGATCTGCTGACAGATGCGCACCGTCTTGGCCCACGGCATTCGCTCGCCTCGCTGGCAGCCCAGTTCCACCACCCGCTGCAGCGTGGCCTCAAAGTCCTGTCGGATCGGCTGGCAGCGTTGTCCCAAGGCGGGCCCGTTGATCGTTCCATCCTTGTAGCGGTGCCAGTGATCAAACAGCAGTCGCTGCAGGTCCAAAAGTTCCGCACCGAACTCGACGCTGGCGCCAGGGCGTTCAGCGATGGTGACCAGATCGCGGATCAGGTGCGCCCAGCACAGCTGGCGTTGCTGGGTGGGCAGGTGGTTGTAGGCCGAGAAGCGATCGCTCACCACAATCCCGCCAAAGGTGCTGCCCAGCAGCTCGATGGCGGCGGCTGTGGATCGGCTCAGGCCTTGGATGAACACTGTCACTGCGGCGGTGACCATGACCCACTGCCAGCCGCGCTTGCTCTCGGGATTGCCACCATCTGCATTGCCGGTGGGGGCGCCGGTCTCATCTACGTAGGCCACCGACTGCTGACGGGCAAAAGCAAGGGCCTCCTGCATGGGCTGCTCCAGTAATGCGCTCAAGCGCTGGCGGACCCGTGCAATCGCCCCACAGCTCATCTCCACACCCAGCAGATGCTGGAGCAGCGCCTGGGTCTTGCTGAAACTCAACGGGAAGGCACTGCCCAGCAGGCCCACAAGGGCACTGAGCCGTGGGCCGTAGTGGCTGACTTCCACATCAGCCGGCACCGTTGCGCAGGTGCTGGTGGAGCGGCAGGAACAGACCAGGCGATGCAACCGGTGCTCGATCACAAGCGGCGTGATCGGCGGGATCTCGATCACCTGAAAGCGCACAGACTCTGGATCCTCTCCCTGCAGCACCGTGCCGCAGCGGCGGCAGGCGTCGGGGTGGTGATCCACCACCACGTTCACCCTCTCGATCGGCAGCAGCTCCGGCCCGGATCCGGGATGGCCCGGCTGGCCGCATCGCTTGCGGCCACTGCCCTTGCGCCGCTCTGGCGGCGTAAAACCGGGTCCATTGCTGGAGGGAGGTTACTGCTATGCAGAAGCCTTGCGGCTAGGAGGAGTTGCGGGAGCTGCGGCCGATCTGCTCACGCAGGCTGGCCAGCTCGCTCGCCAGGGCGGTGAGTTGGCTGCCGAGCTGCTCGATCACCTCCTGCTCCGACAGGATCAGAGTCAGGGCTGATTCAAAGTGTGTCACAGGTCTCCTGGCTGGGGCTGTCAGCATGGGTTGAGGTCGGTGGAATCGCGCTCTTCCTGTGCCCGAAACCGTACTTCCCGCAACCGATCTCGACCTGATTAGCTTTCTCAGGGCGATCCCTGATTCGCGGATGCGGCGCGGGATCCGCATTCCGGCCTGGTATCTGCTGCTGGTAGCGGTGCTGGGGATCCAGAGCCGTTGCCAAAGCCTGCGGGATCTTGAGCGCTTTGCCATCCGTCACCACAGCGTGTTGTGCGAGGCACTGGGCATCGAACTCAGGCGTCCGCCCTCCGATTCCGCTTTCCGCTACTTCTTCCGCCAGGTGGATGTGGCAGCTCTCTGCGCTGCGATCCGCGACTGGACGATCGCCCAGATCCCGGGTGGTGCAGGCGATCTTGATCAGCTGGTGTGTGACTGCAAGACGTTGCGGGGTTCGATCGAGCCCACCGCCGGTGGCGGTTCGGCATTCATTGCCCAGGTGACGCTCTACTGCGCCGCCCTGGGCGTATCCAACTGCTACGCAGAAGCCTGACGGCTACAGCCAGGCCTGCTACGCCACCGGCGAGAACCACGAGCGGGCCGTGCTCAAACAACTCCTCGGAGCGCTGAGTCTTGAAGGCCTGCTGATTCAGGCAGATGCGCTCCACACCCAGCGTCCGTTTTTCAACTCCTCCGGGAGCAGGGGGCCGACTTCCTCCTGACGGTCTAGCCGAGGGCTTCTCCGCAGGAGTAGGGCAACCAGAAGACGTTGCATCGCCAGATTGCGAGCCAGTTCCAGGGAAAGTGATCCCATTTGTGGCAACGGATCAGGAGATCAGCCATGGTCGCGGCATCACCTGGACGCTGCGGGCAAAGGAGGCACCGAAGCACATCAGCGAGAGCTGGGTTGGCACCAGCTGGATTGTGGAGATGACCGCTACCGGCACCAGAGACGGGAGAGCGTTTCAGGCGCAGCACCTGTTTCTCACCAGCCTGCGCACCACCCCAGAGGCTCTGCTGCGACTGGTGCGCGACCGCTGGAGCATCGAGTGCTGGCACTCTGGATCCGTGACATCCAGCTCCACGAGGACGCCCACAGCTACC
>JBIKUY010000276.1:0-3613 GCA_044347355.1 Prochlorococcaceae cyanobacterium
TTCTTGCGACCCACCAGCCGGTTCTGGCGGCTGCGGTACTCATACCAGTCGTCTTTGAGCGAACTCACGTGCACCAGGCCCTCCACGTTGGAGGGGGGCACTTCCACGAAGAAGCCGTAGCTCTGCACCCCGCTGATGACGCCTGGCTGCACCTGGCCCACCAGGGGCTCGGCCTGGCGGGCCTGGGCCATCGCCACCAGGTCGGTTTCCAGCTCCTGCTGGAAGCGGCGCCGGCCGTTGAGGCGTTGCACCAGGCCATGCTCCAGGGCCTGTTGGAACGGTGCCAGTTGGCTTGGGGCCAGCAGGGGCCAGTCGATGGCTCCGTGGCAGGCCGGTGAAGCCAGGTCCACACTCACTTTATGGCGCACGCTGGGGCGGTCTTTGCCCTCGCTCAGCAGCAGCACCAACACCTGCTGGTTCCAGAGGTCGGCGTAGCGCAGGGTGGGGCAGGTCCAGGGAGCCAGCGCAGCCTCCTCGCCGTGCACGCCAGCCATGCAATGGTCACCTGGGCTTGTGCAGAGCTGCTGTGGGGGCAGCACGGCCCGCAACTGCTGCTGCAGGGCACGGCAGCGATCGGTGGTGGCGAAGGCTGCGGCCAGTTCGGCGGCGCTTGCATGGCCCTCCTCACCCAGTTCCAGGGGGATCTCCAGGGCCAGGGCCGCCCGTGCCACGTCATTGAGGTCGGCCGCATCGGCGCTGGCGTTCTGGGCATAGATCGCCGGCAAGGAGAGTGCCGAGAGGTGGCCGCCCAGGGCACGCTCTGCCAGCAGCACCGCCTCCCGCAGGATCGCTTCCGGGTGGTGGGGTGGCAGGTGTTCCAGCCAACCCTGCAGGGCCGGCGTGGGGGCCGGCGCCCGCAGGTCGCCAAGACTCTCGATCGGCGGCATGGCCAGGTCAAGTTCGATCGAGCCGTTGGCAAGGCGTTGCTGCCGCAGCAGTTCGCTCAGCGCGATGAGGCCATTCAGCAGGTCGAGCTGGTTCTTCAGCGGCTTGAGCGCGGCCGGCACTGTGCGACTTTTGGGTTTCCGCTCGGCCAGGGCGTTGAAGGCCGTGGGGTTGGCACTGGCCGCTGGCCGGATCCGGCTGAGGCAGAAGCGGTAGCTCTCCAGCTTGCCCTCGCCGTTGAGCTCCAGGGCAACCGAGACAGCCGCCTGCTCCTCGTCCACTTTGAAGGCGGCCGCCTTGCTCAAGGCGCTGTTCAGCATGGGGAGCCACTGATGCCCAACGCACAGGGCATCGGCCTGCTCACGCAGCCATAGATCGAGGCTGCCCCCCGCGTTGAAGCGCTCGGCCACGGCCGGACTGTGCAGCCAAAGTGTGAACCCTCCCTCCCCACTGGATTCAAGCCCCAGGGCCGGCAAACCAGGGGCTTCTTTGCCGTTCCAGCTCTCCAGCAGCAGCACGGCCTGGCCGGTGAGGTCGGTGCGTCCCTTGGTTTCCAGGGTGCGCAGGGTGGCCCTGGGGGCGCTGGGGCGCTGGTTGAGACGGTGCTTGGTCAGCAGCAGGTCGAGATCGGCCGTCTCGCCGCCGTTCACCGGCAGCCGGCGGGCCACATGGCCCTGGGGGGCGAACTGGGCTACCGGATAGCGGTCGATCAACACCTCCACCACCGACTGCTGCTCGGGATCGAGGTGCTCGGCATCCCCATCGGGCAGCTCAACGCTGGTGAGCAGGCGGTCGTCGAGAGGTGTGGCCAACAGCCGTTCCTGCTGTTGCTCCACCTGGGCCAGGAGGCTGGTGGTGTGGCGCTCGAGGATGCACTGCACTCCCCCTTCCGGCGAGCGGCGCCGTCCGCCTTCGCGGGTCACCTTCACCAGCACGCGATCGCCGTTCCAGGCATGGTTGAGCTGGTGTTCACGGATGTAGACGTCTTCACCGCCGTCTTCCCGCAGGGCAAAGCAGAACCCCTTGCTGGAGCAGCGCAAGCGGGCGGGAATCAGCTCGGGATTGTCACGGCGCAGCAGGCCTGCCTCGCTGTCCTGCACCAGCTCCAGCCGCTTGAGGGCATCGAGACCGATGCGCAGCTGCTGTTTATCGGGCTTCGTGCTGAGGCCAAGCGCCTTCTCGAGCTTGGGAAGAGCGAGGGGCTCCTGGGTGGAGAGCTGGTCGAGCAGGTCGGCGACCGTGAACTTCATCGGGGCTGGCAGCTGGTTGGCGGGGGCCGCCGGGGTTGTCCCCAAGGGGCCGGAGGTGAGAGCGAGGGGAGTGGCTGATCTGGGCTCGGAGCGATGCCCACGACCGTCGTCTCCCTGCACTCCAACTCTAATCAGTGATCGTCTCCCTCCCTGGGGCATGGCCCCGCATTCAGGTTTCGGCGTCCGACTCAGCTGGGCCCTTGGCTTCCGCTTCGGCGGCTCCTGCCTTGACAACCAGGCGCAAACCCAGCACCAGGAAACCGGCCGATGCCGCCAGTTGCAGAGCATCGGTGGGAATCACTGCTGAGAGCGAACCGCCGGCCCCTGCTCCCAGCAGGCTAGCCAGCACCAGCGCCAAGGAGCTGCCGGCGAACACCGCCCCCGGCCGGCTTGAGGTGCCGCTGATTGTGACGATGGCCAGCTGGGTCTTGTCCCCCAGTTCCGCCAGGAACACGGTGACGAACGTGGAGGCCAACAGGGCGAGATCCATGACAGGGGGGGCACGGGGATGGGTGGGGAATTGCTCCTCTCAGCCCAGAGGCAGCACGGTGGGAAACGGCGTGAGATGTACCACCGCCTGGCGGCCCAGCCACAGGCCCAGGGCCACCATCAGCAGGCCGGCCAGCCGCTCCAGCTGGTGGGGGGGCATCGCCCGCGCCAGCCAGCGACCCAGCACCACGCCCACCAGGCTGGAGCAGATCAGGGCCAGCGAAGCTCCCACGAACACGAGCACCGGCCGGCCCGACTGGGCGGAGAGCAACAGTGCCGCCAGTTGGGTCTTGTCCCCCAGTTCCGCCAGGAACACGGTGGTGAAGGTGGTGAAGAAGGCCGTGAACCAGGCCCGACGGGACTCGTCGGGAGGGCTGGAAGACTCGCTGCTCATGGCCGCCGGATCGCCCGCTCGAATCGGCGCATCACCCTGCCACGGCCTCCGTACTCACTGCGGATCTGCTGGCGGCAGCAGCTGATGGCCAGGTCGTGGGCCTCTGCGCCCCAGTTTTCCGGCCCCGCGGGGGGCAGTGCCGGCGCAAACAGGGCCAGCAGGTTGCTGACCCGGCAGAAGTCCGGGCGGTCCTGGTAGATCCGACAACGGCGGCCGCCACTGTCGTAGTGAATACACCAGCCGTCGCTGCCCACCATGGCTAGGTAGGCCTGCTGCTGGTCCGGGGACAGGGCCTCAAGGGCATCCTGGCGCTGTTCCGGGTCGAGCCGGCAGCAGGCCCCGCAGCCGGAGATGCACTGCCATTGCGGAGACTGGGCCATGGCCGGTCGGCGCGGGTTCGCACTGTTCAGCATGGCAGTATGCGGCGCTGTAACAGGCCGTCACAGTGGTGGCGGTGGTACCGGGAAGGCGAGGACGGCGGACTAAGGTGTGGGTCAGTGATTTGCGCCACTGCGCGGCCATCCATGGGCATCGACTTTCATCTGATCGCCAACTTCGCCGCCCTCGCGCTGATCACCCTGGCCGGTCCGGCTGT
>JBIKUY010000277.1:0-3595 GCA_044347355.1 Prochlorococcaceae cyanobacterium
AGCTCGATCAATTGCACAAGGCGGTGGCCGACGACCAGTCCCGGAGTGTGTTCAACGGCGCCGTGCGGGTTCCCCGCGCCGCCCAGCGCACCAATGCGGCCCAGCTCAGCCGCAGTTTGCTGCTCTCCGATCGCGCCCGCATCGACACCAAGCCGGAGCTCGAGATCGTGGCCGACGATGTGAAGTGTGCCCATGGGGCCACGGTGAGTCGGCTGCAGACCGAGGAGCTGTTCTATCTGCAGAGCCGTGGCATCGCTTCAGCTCAAGCGGCCCAGCTGCTGCAGCGGGCCTTCTGTGCCGAGGTGGTGGGTGAGCTGCCCGCCGCTGCGGCGGCCAATCAGCCTCTGGCCGTTCTGCTGGGGGAGGCCTGATCACCATGACCGCTTCGCCTGCCCTCGATGCCAGCTCCATCGCGCCTGCGCCGCTTCCGGTCGTGCCAGCCGAGCTGCTTCGGGAGTCCAACCTCGCCGCGCTCACCCGGCCTGATTTTCCCTTGCTGGCCCAGACGGCCTGCCTGGGCCAGCCGCTGATTTACCTGGATCACGCCGCAACCAGCCAAAAGCCGCGCCAGGTGCTGGCGGCGCTGCAGCGCTACTACGACCACGACAACGCCAACGTGCACCGCGGCGCCCACCAGCTGAGCGCCCGGGCCACCGAGGGTTTCGAGGCGGCCCGGGCCAAGACGGCCGCGTTCGTGGGGGCGAGCAGTCCGCGGGAGATCGTGTTCACCCGCAATGCCAGCGAGGCGATCAACCTGGTGGCCCGCAGCTGGGGCGACGCCAACCTGGGCGAGGGCGACGAAGTGCTGCTTACGGTGATGGAGCATCACTCCAACCTGGTGCCCTGGCAGCTGCTGGCGGCACGCAGCGGCTGCGTGCTGCGTCACGCGGGGCTCACCGACAGCGGCGAGCTGGATCTGGAGGATCTGCGCAGCAAGATCAGCGAGCGCACCAAATTGGTGAGCCTGGTGCAGGTGAGCAACACCCTCGGCTGCCTCAACCCGATCGAGCAGGTGGTGCCCCTGGCTCAGGCCGCTGGTGCACTGGTGCTGGTGGATGGCTGCCAGAGCCTGCCCCACCTGCCGGTGAACGTGGCCCAGCTGGGCTGCGATTTCCTGGTGGGCAGCTCCCACAAGCTTTGCGGCCCCACCGGCATGGGCTTCCTCTGGGCCCGCGAGGCACTGCTGGAGGCGATGCCCCCTTTCCTGGGCGGCGGCGAGATGATCCAGGACGTGTACCTCGACCACAGCAGCTATGCGGAGCTGCCGCACAAGTTTGAGGCGGGCACGCCGGCCATTGGTGAAGCGATCGGCATGGGTGCCGCCCTCGACTACCTCGACGCCCTTGGCCTCGAGCGCATCCACGCCTGGGAGCAGGTGCTCACCCGTCAGCTGTTTGATCGTCTGCGGGCGATCGAAGGCGTGCGAATCCTGGGTCCTACGCCCGAGCAGCAGCCTGATCGCGGCGCCCTGGCGGCTTTCACGGTCGATGGGTTGCATGCCAACGACATTGCTGCCCTGCTGGATTCAGCCGGCATCTGCATCCGCAGCGGCCACCACTGCACCCAGCCCCTGCACCGCCTCTACGGCATCCCAGGCTCCGCCCGCGCCAGCCTCAGCTTCACCACCACCCCTGAGGAGATCGACCGTTTCGCAGAGGAGTTGGACGGCACGATTCAGTTCTTGCGCGAGCACAGCTAGTTAAGCCGGGGTCAGCACAGCCAGGGCCTCGGCCCGGTGCTGACCCTGCCAGACCCACTGCCAAGTCCAACCGGCGGATGCGGCAACCACTTCGATGCTGCCGCGCTCGGCCGGGATGTCGAATTGGCTGAGGTGGGCGATCACCTGCTCCTGCTGCTCGCCGCTGAGGGGCTGCCATCCTTCGCGGATTCGGGTGCTGTAGCGCTGGCGATAGGCGGCGAGGGTTTCGTCCGGCTCGCGGAATACGTCGGCCCAGATCAGCAGACCGTCGTTGGCGATGCGCCGGCGGGCGGAGGCCAAAAATGTGGCCTTCTGCCCATCGCTGAGATGGTGCACCGCGAAGGCCTAGTGCAGGATTTGAACCGGTTTGGCGGCGTGATCAGCGGTTGAGGGATCCGATATCGCAGCAGCCGTGGCCCAGGCCAGCAGGTCGCCCTCCTGCCAGTAGGTGGGGTAGGACACGGCGCCCAGGGCCGCTTTGGCCAGGGGTAACACCGCCGGGGTGAGATCGAGCCCGGTGTAGGAGCCCAGGGGTAGCCGGCGCAGCAGCGGAGCTAGCAGGGCCAGGTCGCCGCAGCCCAGGTCCACCAGTTGGGGCGCGGCGGCGTTGGCTGGCCGGGGGGCCAGCCAGCCCACCAGGGCGGCGGCGGTGGCGTTGGCCACTGCCTGGTGCTCCATCAGGTCGTGCTCCACAACGGCCCGATAGGAGGCCCACTGCTTCTCAAAGAGGTCCATGGACCCATCCTGAACGCTGGGCCACTCCCCGGCTAGGGGACTCAGCCGGCCTCATCCCAGATGGCGGCGGCGCTGTAGGGGCCGCCGGGCAGGCTGAAGAAGCTGCCATCCACGAAGCGGTGGTGCCGGTCGAGGCCGGCGATCTGCTCCAGCTCGGCGGGGCTGAGCTGCAGGGCGGTGGCGGCTTGGAGATTGGCCGCCAGCCGCTCGGGCCGTACCGACTTGGGGATCACGGTGGTGCCGCAGGCGATCCCCCAGGCGATCAGCACCTGGGCGGCGCTGGCGCCGTGGGCTGCGGCGATCGCCGTGATTACCGGATCGTGCAGCAGGGGGGCGGGGCCGCCGCTGGCGGGGGAGCCCAAAGGCGAGTAGGCGGTAACGGCGATCCCCTGCTCGCGGCAGAGGGCCAGCAGGGCGTTCTGCTGCAGCCAGGGGTGGCGTTCCACCTGGTTCACCGCCGGGCGGATGCGGCAGTGGGGCAGCAGGGCGGCGAGCTTGGCGGCGCTGAAATTGGAGACCCCGATCTGCCGCACCAGGCCCGTATCCACCAGCTCCTCCATTGCCGCCCAGGTGCTGGCCAGGGGCAACTGCTCCAGGGGGATCAGCTCGGCGGCGCTGCCGGGCATCGCCACCCCAAGGCGGTGCGCCACCGGCCAGTGCATCAGATAGAGGTCGAGGTTGGCCAGTTGCAGATCGGCCAGGGTGCGCTCCAGGGCGGGCCGCACGTGCTCGGGGGCATGGCTGTCGTTCCAGAGCTTGGAGGTGATCCAGAGCTGTTCGCGCTCCAGCCCGCCCGAACGCAGGGTGCCCTGCAGGGCGGCGCCGATCTCGGCCTCGTTGCCGTAGATGGCGGCGCAGTCGATGTGGCGGTAGCCGAGCTGCAGCGCCGTGCGCACCGCCGCGCCCACCTCGCCGGGGGCGGCCTTCCAGGTGCCCAGCCCGAGGGCGGGCATGGCGGCGAGCGGGGATGCCGGGTGGGGGGCCATCGGGTGGTGGTGCGGCTGCCCACAGGTTGGCAAGCTGCGGGGACGATGGCCGCGCAGCTGCCCATGGGCCCTCTCCCCTCGGCTGACCCCCAGCTGTTCCTGGTGGTGCTCGGCGGCCGGGCAGCGGGCTGCCACATCGAGCTGCACGACGTGCGCTTCGTGGCGGGGGCGACGA
>JBIKUY010000278.1:0-3590 GCA_044347355.1 Prochlorococcaceae cyanobacterium
TGCACCGCCTCAGCTTTGCCCGCGACCCCTCCCACCTGATCAGCAGTCAGCTGGGGCTGCTGCTGCTGCCGAATCTGTTGGTGAGTTTCGAGGAGAGCCACCATGGCGATGCCTTCCCCGAACTGCTCGACTGGCTGCGATCGCGGGTGGGCAGCGGTGACCAGCGCGACCTGGCCAACATCATGCACCTGCTGATCGACGACGTGCTCGATGAGCTCCATCCGATGCTGGAGCAGATCGCCAACCGGCTCGACGATCTCGAATCAGCCGCCCTGCGGGATCCCAAGCCGAAGCTGCTCACCCGCACCTTCAGCCACCGCAGCAACCTGCGCCGGATCCGCGGCCAGATCTGGCCCCTGCGCCACCAGATCAAGATGGTGCTACGCCAGGGACAGGACCTGCTCGGCGCCGAGGCCTGGGCGGGCTTCACCGAGATGGGCGAACTGGTGGAACTGCTGTTCGGCAACTGCGAGCTGCTGCGGCACCAGTGCGATGGCATCACCCAGACCTATGCGGCCAGCGTGGGCAACCGCATGAACCAGGTGATGAAAACCCTCACCATCCTCACCAGCATCTTTGCGCCGCTCACCTTCATCGGCGGCATCTATGGCATGAATTTCGAGTACATGCCTGAACTGAAATGGCGCCTGGGCTACGCCTATGCCCTCACCCTGATGGCCGCGATCGCCGCGATTCAGGCCTGGTGGCTGTGGCGACGCGGCTGGTTCCAAGACTGGACAACACCGCGCTGAGCGCAGCGCCCCTGCAGCACAATCTGGCCTTAACCAGCGAGATGGCGACGACGCTGCAGAGTTGAGCAAGACACCGCGAAGGCAGAGCGTCCCCTTGAGCCAGCTGATCAGCAATGGCGCCCATGTGCATGGACTGCTGCAGGCCCACTGCAAACGGATGGTGACGCTGCAGGGCCCGGTGCTGCACGACAGCGACAACGAGCCCCTGCACCAGCTGCGGGTGACGATGCGCAAGCTGCGCGCCACCCTTGCCCAGTTCGGCCCTTGCCTGGTGTTGCCGGCGGAGGTCAACGACCGTCGCCTGGCCAAAACCGTGCAACGCCTCGGCGTGGCCAGGGATCTGGACGTGTTGCGCGAACGCCTTGAGTCGGTGTTCCTGCCCCAGCTGCCCCAGCAGGAACAGCAGCGGCTCAAACCGGTGCGCCGCCAGCTGGCACGGGAACGGCGCCTGGCCGGGGAGCAGTTGGAGTCGGTGCTGAAGAGCAGCCGCCACCTGGAACTGATCGCCCAGCTGCAGAGCTGGCTCAAGCAGCCCCGCTACTCAGCCCTCGGGGACGCCCCGCTGCTGCACTGGATCCCGGAATGGGCCGTGCCCGGCAGCACCAGCCTGATGCTGCACCCGGCCTGGTGGCTGGAGCTGGCCGGCCAGGACAATGCGTCGCTGCACAACCTGCGCAAGGACATGCGCAGCCTGCGCTATCGCTTGGAGAACATCGAGGCCTTCCTGGATCCGGCGGCTCAGCGCTGGATCGCCAGCCTCAAGCAGGGCCAGAGCCTGCTGGGGGAGCTGAACGACCTGGATGTGCTGCAGCGGGCGATCCACGAACAGAGCCGGGACGGTCTCGAAGAGACCCTCCCCCAGCTGGCCTGGCTGCTGGAACAGAACCGGCTGCACTGCTGGCGGCGCTGGCGCCAACTCGCTGAGGAGCTGCACGCCCTGCCCGGCCGGCGGCAGCGACTGGCGGAGCTGGCCAGGGAAAAACGGAGGGTTTCCGGCACCCCTTTCCATTTAGACAGCCGTTTCAATTCAGACAGCCGTTTCGGTACAAGCAGCCTTTTCAGGGGTCTGCCCAGGCCCTGGCGAAGGGCCTTAATCGACTTTTTGGGCCGATTGCGCTAGAGAAGACTTTTGCATCGTTTGTGCAGCGCGAGCCCCTGCCCCCAACCCCGATCTGGTTGCTCACCGATGCGCGTTTGGCCGACTTGGGAGCCCTGCTGATCTTCCGCCACTGGTTGCGCTGCCAACTGCAGGAAATGGCTGGACTCAAGGACGAAGAGCTCTATCCCTTCCGGCAGGAATCGCCCCAGGATGGCCAGCAGCGGTTCAGCCGACTGTTCTTCTAATCGGTTCTGGTGATGCACGTGCGGTGATGCACGGGAGCTGATGCACATGAGCTGATGCTGGGACCGGCAGGGTCGCCCAAGCGATCACTGGCTCTTAACCTGCACACCCAATTTGGGGATGTGACCCAGGACACAATGCGACGGTGCTCTAGGTACTTGTAGCGCTTTTTACAGCACCGATACCCTCCGCCCAGCGCTTAGCGCTCTTCCTATCGGTGTGAGGACCCGATGAAACCCTTCCAACAGCTGCTGCTGGCCATGGCCGGCACCGGCCTGCTGGCTCCCCTGGCCGCCTCCGCCCAGGACGCCAGCGCCGTCTCCAGTTCTGCCGCCATCAACTCCTACATGGAGCAGCAGGACATCGACCGTTTCCGCGCCTGGGAATCCCAGAACCAGGTCACCAGCGTTTCCCAGTTCTCCGACGTTCGCCCCACCGACTGGGCCTTCCAGGCCCTGTCCAACCTGGTGGACCGCTACGGCTGCGTGGCTGGCTATCCCGACGGCACCTTCAAGGGTCGCCAGGCACTCACCCGCTATGAGGCGGCCGCCCTGCTCAACGCCTGTCTCGACCGCGTCACCGAGGTGACCGACGAGCTCAAGCGCCTCATGGCCGAGTTCGAAAAGGAACTCGCCGTGCTCAAGGGCCGCGTGGATGGCCTGGAGTCCAAGGTGGAGACCCTCGAGGCCCAGCAGTTCTCCACCACCACCAAGCTGCGCGGTGAGGTGAGCTTCATTCTCGGAGGTGTTCCCGACTTCGACACCCGTGCTGTGGCCGACGAGGACGGTCGTCTGCGTCGTCCTGACCAGACCACCTTCAACTATGACGCCCGCCTGAGCTTCGATACGAGCTTCAGTGGCCAGGACCTGTTGCGCACCCGCCTGCGCGCCGGCAACTTCAGCTCCCTGCCCTTCGGCAGCAGCAGCCAGATCTTCAAGCTCGACAAAGCTGAAGAAACTGACGATCAGGTGATCATTGACCGCCTGTTCTACACCTTCCCCGTGGGCGACAGCGTCAAGCTGACCGCCGGCGCCCTGGTGCGCAACACCGAGATCGTCTCGTTCATCCCGAGCGCCTACAAGTCCGGCATTCTCGACTTCTTCCAGCTGGCCGGCGCTTCAGGCACCTACAACAAAGCCACCGGTGCCGGTTTCGGCTTCCAGTGGAAACAGAAGGTTGAGAAAGGCAATCCCTTCATCAGCTTCGACGTGAACTACGTGGCCGACAACGGCGACGGCAGCTACGCCGACTCCACCGTTGGCGCCTTCTCCTCCGACAGCGGCATCAACGTGCTCGCACAGCTGGGTGCCAAGGGCAAGAACTGGGGCGTTGCCCTGGCCTACCGCTACGGCTCCGACGGTTCGCGCATCCGCGTTCCCAACTTCAGCCCCCGCCAGCTGGAGAGCGGCCAGGACAGCAACAGCGTTTCGATCGGCGCTTATTGGCAACCGATCGACGCCGGCTGGGCTCCCTCCATCAGCGCGGGTTACGGCTAC
>JBIKUY010000279.1:0-3563 GCA_044347355.1 Prochlorococcaceae cyanobacterium
TGTAGTGCTCCTCGATCACGGTCTGCAGGATGCGGCCCAAGGCAGCGCGGCGCTCGGAGGATGGGGGTAACCGGCCCCCGTCTTCCTCCTCCAGTGCGGGCGTACCCAAGGCATCAGCCGTAAAACCCAGCCGGCCCACCAGCTTGCCGGCCCGCATCTGGAACAGCTGCACCGCTGCCACCCGGCCGTCGGCTGCAAGGGCAATGACATCGCGGCTCACCGAGCTGTCGCCGATGCTCATCTTCTGGTCGGCGGTGAGGGTGTCCAGGCCCTGCAGCTGGTCGCGCACCCGGGCGGCACTCTCGAAATCCAGTCGTTCGGCGTAGCGCTCCATCTGGTCTTGGAGCAGCTCCAGGAGTTCCTCGTTGCGTCCCTGGAACACCATCGCCACCTGGCGCAGTGTGCGGTGGTAATCCTCCGAGCTGATTTTCTCCTGGCAGACCCCGGGGCAACGGCCGATGTCGAAGTTGAGGCAGGTACGGTCGCGGTAGAGGGGCTGGGGGCGCTGGCGCAGGGGGAACACCCGCTTCACCAGGGCCAGGGTGCGCCGCAGCAGGCCCACGTCCACATAGGGGCCGTAGAAGCGATCGAGGGGGGAGCGGAAGCGGCGACGGCGGGTGATGAAGATGCGCGGGTAGGCCTCGCTCCAGGTGATGCAGAGGTAGGGGTATTTCTTGTCGTCCTTCAGCAGCACGTTGAAGTGCGGCTGGTTCTGCTTGATCAGGTTCGCCTCCAGCGCCAGGGCCTCGGCCTCGCTGTCGGTGACGATGAATTCGATCTCGGCCACCTGGCGCACCATCAGCCGGATGCGGGGGCTGTGGCCATGACCGCTGCCGCTCTGGAAGTAGCTGCGCACCCGGTTGCGCAGCACCTTGGCCTTGCCGATGTAGAGGATGCGGTCGGTGTCGTCGCGCATCAGGTAACAGCCCGGCTCCGCGGGGATCTCGCGGAGCCGGGCCTTGAGGCGATCCGGTTGCTGCAGCAGGGGCGTGGCGCTCATCCCTGGTGCCCGAGGGCCAGCATCACCCTGGTCGTCAACCGCCGTACTGCCAGCCAGTGGCTGCCAGCTCCAGGGCGGGGCCATCGGTCTGCAGGGTGGCCGTTTTCACCTCACCCACGAACACGGTGTGATCGCCGTGGGCCACCTGGCCCACCAGCTCGCACTCCACGGCTCCCACGGCGTCGTTCAGGATCGGCAAACCCAGCTCACCCAGGCTGAATGGGGCGGCGTCGAAGCGGCCGCCCACCCCCTTTTGGGGCTTGAAGAACACGGCCGCCAAGTCCTTCTGATCGGCTTTGAGCACGTTGAGGCTGAATTTTCCCGTGCGCTGGATCATGCCGTTGCTGGTGCTGTCCGCCCGCACGGCCATCACCACGAGGGGCGGCTCAAAACTCCCCTGGGTCACCCAGCTGGCGGTGAAGCCGTTCACCTCCTCGCCCTCGGCCACACCGCAGATGAACACCCCGTGGGGGATTTTGCGCAACAGAGCCTTTTTAGCGTCGGCGTTCAGAGTGGGAGCCATGGCGGGCAGGGAGCGCAAAGGCGCGGAACACGATCTGAACTCTAGAAACGGCAAGGTTCGCCATAGGCTGAGGCGATGCGTGCCCTGTATCCCGGCAGCTTCGACCCGCTCACCCTTGGCCATCTCGACCTGATCGAACGGGCTGCACGCCTGTTCGATGGCGTGATCGTTGCTGTTTTGCAGAACCCTGGCAAAACCCCGGCCTTCAGCCTGGAGCAACGGCTGCAGCAGATCTGCCGCGCCACGGGCCACCTGCAGGGTGTGGAGGTGGGCAGTTTCGACGGGCTCACCGTGGAGTTCGCCAGCCGCAGTGGGGCTGGCGTGATTCTGCGGGGCCTGCGGGCGATGAGTGATTTCGAGTTCGAACTGCAGATCGCCCACACCAACCACAGCTTGGCTCCGAGTGTGGAAACCCTGTTCCTGGCCACCGCCGTACAGCACAGCTTTCTGAGCAGTTCGGTGGTGAAGGAAGTGGCCCGTTTCGGTGGAGATGTGGGCCATCTGGTGCCTCCAGGTGTGGCGGATGACCTGGCGAGGCTTTTTAATCGGAACGATTCACCCCGTGGCATCAATGGCTGAGGCCAGCATCACTGTCCTTGATCAGCTCGACCAGCTCGAGGAGGTCGTGCTGGAGGGCACCCGCGTTCCGTTCAGCGGTGGCCGCCTGGTCAACGAGCAGGACGCCATCGAGGTGATGGATGCGGTGCGGGAGGCCCTGCCAGCGCAGATCACCCAAGCGGCCGAACTGATCCGCCAACGCGAGGAGTTCATCGCTCAGGCCCGCCGCCAGGCCGATGAGATCGTGGCCAATGCCCAGCGCGAGCGCGAGCAACTGATCAACGCCGCCTCCATCCGCCAGGAGGCGGAGCGCCAGGTTTCGGAGCTGCGTGAACAAGCCCGCCAACAATGCGAGCAACTGCTGTTGCAGGGCCGGCAGCAGGCCGCCAGCGCAGAGCAGGAGCACCAGGGCCGTCTTGCCCAGATGGAACAGCAGTTCGCCAGCCGCCGCCAGCAGCTGGAGCAGGAAGCGGCCGAGCGCAACCGACTGCTGCTGGAGCAGCATGAGCGCAACCGTCAACAAGCGATGGCGGAGTTAGAGCAGATCCGACAGGAGGGGCTGCGCATCCAGCGCGAGAGCCAGGCTGAGGCTGAACGCCTTCAGAACGATGCCCTGCAGTTCCGTCAGCAGACCCAGCAGCAATGCGACCAGTTGGTGAGCCGCACGCGCCAGGAAGCAGCCGGCATTAGCGAGGGAGCCAACCGCTATGCCGAGCAAGTGCTCGGTGAGCTGGAGGGGCGTCTGAAGGAACTGGGCCAAGTGGTGGTTGCTGGCCGCAACGAGCTCGTGCGGCTCCAGGTTTCTGAGGGGCCGACGCCGGCAGAGACCAGCGGTCGGCCAGCCGGCACAGGCACCGGCGGCGGTAGCCGGTCCACTGCCACCAGCAAGCGCCGGCGCGTGGTGAACACCCTGCGCCAGATGGCTGGCTGACGAATAGATCGGGCAGGTTCAGATCGGGCAGATGCTGGTGTCCTGCACCGTTCGCAGCACCTGCCCGATCACCGTGTTCGGGTTACCTGCGCCGATTCCGATGCTGCTTACATAACGGGGACCGTCGTTGGTGAGCAGGATGCCGCTCATTGAGCGCACCCCGGTAAGCGTGCCGGTCTTGCCGTAGAAGCGACCCTGCAGGCTGGTGCCGTTGTAGAGATTGCGCAGACTGCCTCTCTGGCCAGCCACAGCCATCGAAGCCAGGTAGTTGCGGCCATAGGGGTGTTGGTCCATGCGTAGGAGCAGGGCAGTGAGGAAGCGACTGGTGAGCCGATTGGCCCGGTCGAGTCCGCTGCCATCGGCAATTTGCACACCCTGCATCGGTAGTGACTGGGCCATCAGCCACTGGTTGGTGCGGATCTGGGCCTGACGAAGATCCCAGCTGCCCGCCGCCTGGCGCATCAGCACCTCGGCAGTGAAGTTGTGGCTGTCGCTGTTGGCCAGGCTGAGCAGGTTGTGCATCGGCGCTGACAACTCCTCATGGAGCAGCA
>JBIKUY010000280.1:0-3558 GCA_044347355.1 Prochlorococcaceae cyanobacterium
CTGGTATACAGCACGCTGGAGCGCTGCGAACCGGGGGATCAGCGCCAGCTCATCGGCGAAACCCTGCGTCACCTCCATGCCGACCGCTCCGGCAACAACCACCGCGCGGAGGTGAGCTTCGATAAGTTCTGGAACCCGGGAGCGCCCGCCGGTTGCCTGGGACTGATCGAGTTCCGGGCGATCGAATCGCTGCCCTCAGCCCGCTGGATGGCCGCCATCGCCCTGCTCTGGAGCAGTGTGGCCGCGCTGCTGCTCGATCCCCAGCACCGGCCCGGCGCGCTGCGCGACTGGGGATCTGACCTGCACGACCGCATGCTGCTGCCCAGCCAGCTCCGGCAAGACCTGCAGAGCGTGCTGGCCGACCTGGCAGAGGCCGGACTGCCCCTTGAGGCCGAGCCGTTCGAGGCGATCTGGGACTGGCGCTTCCCGGTGCTATTGGATTGGCACGACCCCGCCAGTGGTGCCGCGCTGCAGGTGCGCCACGCCCTCGAGCCCTGGCCGCTGATTTGCGACACCCCCCGGGAAGGAGGCTTTACCAGTCGCTTTGTGGATGCATCCCTGCGGCGGATCGAGCTGCTGGCCAACCCGGCCTTCCGGCAGGGATGGGAGCTGAGGCTGCAGGGACGACCCCTCTGCCTTGGCGAGGCACCGGTGGCGGTGCGCTGGCGGGCCCTGCGGCTCTATCCCTGCCTGCATCCAGGTATTGCCCCCCACGACCCACTGCGTCTGCAGCTTCTCCAGGGAGGCGAGCTTGCACGGGAATGGCATCTGGCGGCGGACGACCTGCACTTTGGGGAGGTGACCCCTGTTCCGGAGCAGGAGCCGACCAGGGGCCAGCATCCCTATCAGCTGCTGCACTGCAGCCTCGATCTGCGGCTGGCAGGCCTAGCAGCTGACGACTGACGGTTGAAGCCCCCGTGATCCCGAACAGATCCGGTTTTTTTAACCCGTAGATCCCACCACAGCCGCAGGGATCGCCATCGTGAGATGTGGATCTGCTGGTGAAAGGATGGCTGTCCCTGCCACATTGTCTGAGGCAGCACCGCCTGGGCTGGAGCCCTTGATCCGCGAGAGCGGCCAACGGGAAGTGTTCTGCGGCCTCACCTCGATCGTGTGGCTGCACCGGCGCATGCCCGATGCCTTCTTTCTGGTGGTGGGCTCGCGCACCTGCGCCCACCTGATCCAGAGCGCCGCCGGCGTGATGATCTTCGCCGAACCGCGCTTCGGCACCGCGATCCTCGGCGAGCGCGACCTGGCCGGCCTGGCGGATGCCAACGAGGAGCTCGACCGGCTGGTGGCCCAGCTGCTGGCCCGCCGCCCCGAGATCCGCACCCTGTTTCTGGTGGGCAGCTGCCCCAGCGAGGTGATCAAGCTCGACCTGGCCAAGGCGGCCGAACGCCTCAACCGCCAGCACGCCGGCCAGGTGATGGTGCTCAACTACAGCGGCAGCGGCATCGAAACCACCTTCACCCAGGGGGAAGACGGCGCCCTGCAGGCCCTGATCCCGCTGATGCCCAGCAGTGACCAGCAGCAGCTGCTGATTGCCGGCACATTGGCCGACGCGGTGGAAGACCGGCTGGTGGGCCTGTTCCACAAGCTCGGCATCGAGCGGGTGGCCAGCCTGCCGCCGCGCCGCTCCAGCGAGCTGCCGGCCGTGGGCCCGGGCACCAAGCTGCTGCTGGCCCAGCCCTTTCTGAGCGGCACCGCCCGGGCCCTGGTGGACCGCGGCGCCGAGCTGATCCGCGCCCCCTACCCGCTGGGGGTGGAAGGCAGCCGGGCCTGGATGGCAGCAGCAGCGGTCGCCTTCGGCGTGGCGCCGGCCCAGGTGGCCCAGGTGCTCGATCCCCTGGTGGAGCGGGGCCAGCGAGCCCTGGCGCCCCACCGCGAGGTGCTCGCCGGCAAACGGCTGTTCCTGCTGCCCGATTCCCAGCTGGAGATTCCCCTGGCCCGCTTTCTGAATCGCGAGTGCGGCATGAAATTGGTGGAGGTGGGCACCCCCTATCTCGATCGCCAGCTGATGGCTGAGGAATTGGCCCTGCTGCCAGCCGGCACCCAGCTCAGCGAAGGGCAACACCTGGACAAGCAGCTGGCCCGGGTGCGCCAGGCCCGCCCCGATCTGGTGCTCTGCGGCCTGGGTCTAGCCAATCCCCTGGAGGCCGAAGGCATGGCCACCAAGTGGTCGATCGAGTTGGTGTTCAGCCCCATCCACGGCATCGACCAGGCCGGCGATCTGGCCGAACTGTTTGCCCGCCCCCTGCGCCGCCACGCCGCCCTCTCGTTTGCCTGAGCAGCTGATTTGCCTGAACAGCCCTTTCGCCTGAATCGCCCGCTCGCCTGATGGAACTCACCCTCTGGACCTATGAAGGCCCTCCCCACGTGGGCGCCCTGCGCATCGCCGCCTCGATGGAGGGGGTGCACTATGTGCTGCATGCCCCCCAGGGCGACACCTACGCCGATCTGCTGTTCACGATGATCGAGCGGCGCGACAGGCGCCCACCGGTCACCTACACGACCTTCCAGGCGCGCGACCTGGGCGGCGATACCGCCGAGCTTGTGAAGCGCACGATCGCCGAGGCCGTGGAACGGTTCCAGCCCGAGGCCCTGCTGGTGGGCGAGAGCTGCACCGCCGAGCTGATCCAGGACCAGCCGGGTGCCCTGGCGGCCGGCATGGAGCTGGGCGGCATCCCGATGGTGAGCCTGGAGCTGCCGGCCTACTCCAAGAAGGAGAACTGGGGGGCCGCCGAAACGCTGTACCAGCTGGTGCGGGGCCTGCTCAAACCCCAGCTGCCGCCGCCCGGCAGCCCCAAACCCGACCCCAGCCGCTGGCGCGCCGAAGGCCGCCGGCCGCGGGTGAACCTGCTGGGACCCTCGCTGCTGGGCTTCCGCTGCCGCGACGACGTTCGCGAGCTCAGCCAGCTGCTGGCTGGCTACGGCATCGACGTGGCGGTGATCGCGCCACTGGGGGCACGGCCTGCCGATCTGCTGCGTATCCCCACAGCGGAGGCCAATCTGTGCCTTTATCCGGAAGTGGCGGGCACCGTGTGCAGCTGGCTGGAGCGCAGCTTCGGGATGCCCGTGGTGCGCACGGTACCGATCGGCGTTGGCGCCACGGTCGACTTCCTGCGGGAGCTGCACGCCGTGCTGGGCATGGAGCTGCCGGCAGAGCTGCAACCCGGCGCCGACGGAGTCTGCGAAGCGGAACGGCGCTCGCGGCTGCCCTGGTATTCCCGCTCGGTGGACTCCACTTACCTCACCGGCAAGCGGGTGTTCATCTTCGGCGATGCCACCCACGCCATCGCCGCCGCCCGCATCGCCAGCCGCGAGCTGGGCTTCAAGGTTGTGGGTCTGGGCAGCTACAGCCGCGAGCAGGCGCGGGAGGTGCGGGCCGCTGCCCAGGAGCTCGGCCTTGATGCCCTGATCACCGACGACTACCTGGCCGTGGAGGCAGCCATCGCCGAGGCCACCCCGGAGCTGGTGCTCGGCACCCAGATGGAGCGCCACAGCGCCAAGCGGCTCGGCATCCCCTGCGCCGTGATCAGCACGCCCCTGCATGTGCAG
>JBIKUY010000421.1:0-3554 GCA_044347355.1 Prochlorococcaceae cyanobacterium
GGAATAGCCGGTGCCGAAATCGTCGAGGGAGAGGCGGTAGCCCTGGCTGCGGAACTGCTCGAGGTTGGCCTCCGTGGCTGGATTGCGCTCCAGGATCGAGGCCTCGGTGATCTCCAGGGTGATCTGCTGCGGGTTGAGGCCGGTCTGGCGAAGCATGGCGGCCAGCCGCTCGTGCAGCTCGGGATCACTGAGCTGGCTGGGGCTGATGTTGGCGGAGAGGTGCAGATCGGTGAGCTGCAGTGCCGTGCGGATGGCCGTGAAACCCTCCAGAGAGAGGGCGAAGATCTGATCGCCCAGTTCGCGCATCAGCCGGTAGCGCTCGGCCACGGCGATGAAGCGATCGGGCGGGATGAAGCCGCGGCTGGGGTGCTGCCAGCGGGCCAGTGCTTCCAGGCTGCGCCATTGGCCGTTGCCATTCACCAGCGGCTGGAAGGCCATCGTTAATGTGCCCAGGCGCATCGCCTCCTTGAGGTCGATGAACAGCTGGTAGTCGTCGAGGCTGGCGGCGCTGCCGGCACTGAGATCAAACACCGCCACCCGCTCGTGGCGCTGGGCCTTGGCCTGCAGGATGGCGCCATCGAGCTGGCGCAGGATCGTGGCGGCGTCGGTGGTTTCCGGCCGCATCACGCTCACGCCCACGCTCACGCCCACATCGAGGCTGGTGTTGCCCAGGCTGAGGGCAGGCCGGAACTGGGCCACCAGCCGGGAGGCGAACTGGTAGGCGTGGGCCTTGAGCAGCTGCTCATCGCTGCCGCCGATGCTGGAGAGGTCCATCAACACGGCGAATTCATCGTCGCCGTAGCGGGCCAGGCCGTCGCCCAGGCGCAGGGTCTGGCGCAGGCGTTGGGCCACGGCCACCAGCACCTGGTCGCCGGTGGCGTGGCCGTAGGTGTCGTTGAGGCTGCGGAACTGGTCGATGTCCACGAACAGCACCGCAAACGGCTTGCCGGAGCGGCGTGCCCGGGTGGACTCCCGCTCGATCTGCTCCAGGAAGTGGCGCCGGTTGGGCAGTTCGGTGAGCTGATCGATCTGGCTGAGGGCGTGGGCGGACGCCTGCAGCAGGTGTTGCTGGCGTTGTTGCTGCAGGAGCAGCAGCACGAGGATCAGCAACAGGGCCAGGGCCAGCAGCTGCAGGCCAGGGGGCTCGATCCGCAGGATGGCCAGCGCGGCACATACCGTCACACCCAGCAGCAGCAAGTGGCGGTTGCGTTGGCTGGGCAGCGCGCGGGGCATCGAAGCGTTGTATTCCCGCCAAATTACTGGTGTTTCGGCGGTGGCAACCCTGAGCCCGGTTGCTGAACGGAATCATGTTGCCTCTGGCGATGGCTGTGTCCCTGCTGTTGTTGCTCAGCAGCCTCTCGCTGCAGGCGCTGGCGCTCCAGGGGGGCAGCCTCCAGGCGGTGCAGCAGCGCCGGCGCCAGCAGGAAGACCAGCTGATGGCGGCGGCCCAGCAGCTGGCCGGTCGGTTGCAGCGCCGTCATCGCTGCCTGCTGGCTGTGAACGACGCGGGCTGGGCGGGGGCGGACTGCGCCACGGCCGGGGAGTTGGCGGCGTTGCGGCAGGGGCAGGGGCCCGCACCCGGGGTGGCCCCGCCGTGGCGGCTGTTGCGCTATTCCATCGAGCCGGGCGGGCAGGAGCTGGACGGCCGGGGGCAGCTGCTGCTGCAGCTGGGGGATCAGGCATCCGCCGCCTTTGCCCTGCACTGGCGGCGGCCGACTCCGGATGCTCCGCCCCAGGTGCTGGCCGTGCGGGAGCTGGGCCTGCGTGAGCTGCAGCCATGAACCTCACCGAGATTCTGGTGGCGGCCTCGATGCTGCTGATCAGTGCCAGCGCCTCGCTGCAGGTGTGGGCCTCGGGCAGCCGCTGGAGCCAGCGCAGCGAGCAGCTGCTGGGGCAGCAGCAGGAGGTGGAGGCGGAGCTGCTGGCGGTGCAGGTGCGGCTGCAGCAACTGGCCGGCACGCCGATCAGCGGCGATTGCGATCAGGCTGCCGACTGGCTGGTGTTGCATCTGCCGCAGCTGCAACGGCACGGCAACGGTGTGCTGTTGCGGCTCAGCGGCCCGGCTGGCGGTGAGCGCCAGCGCTGGTACGACCCCGCGGCCTACGGCCTCTGCAGTCCATCTGCCCCGGATCTGAGCTGATGAACCACGGCAAACCGTGATCAGTCTGAAGGTGATCCTTCAGGCCAAAGAAGTGGCGTCCACGCACTTGATCACCGGTTTTCAGCACGGCTCGGTGGACCGGTTGCTCGCACCAGTGGTTCCAGACATCAAAGCCACAGTGGACGCAGCTGTTGGGGCGGTTGCTGACGTTGAGATCGGCGAGATCGGCCTGCCGGCCATCCCCATCGAGCCCCCGCTCACGCCCACGGCCTTCAGCGCCGCGCTGGAGAACGCCGAGCGGGAGTCGATCACCCAGACCACGGCCGTCACCACGGTGGAGACCTCGGTGGCGACAGCGCCCCCCGGGGCCGCCCCGGTGAAGGTTGTCACCAGCAGCACCAACCAGACCAGCAGCAGCGTCACCAGCGGAACGGGGGGCGGAGGTGTGGATCGGGTCACCGGTGGCCCTGGGCGGGTTCAGGTCACCGTGCGCGTGGGCGCTGCGTCGATCCTTGCTCCGGAACGAATCCGCGACTTTCGCTCCTTCAGCCGGGCTGCCAACAACAGCACGGCCACCAGCCTGGAGGAGCTGGCCGCCGCGGTGTTCGCCGACGCCGATGGGCTGCAGGCGGGCAACCAGGCCTTGCGGCGGGGGGCTGCGGCGCTGGTGCGTGCCACCGGCGCCGAGATCCGCGGCACCTACCTGCTGGTGAACAACGGCAACCGGCGGCTTGATCCAGCAGACGACCTGATGGTGAGGCTCACAGGCTTCTCCGGCCGCCTGCCGGCCGTGGGGGCCATCGATCCAGCCTCGGTGTTCGGCTGAACCAGCCGGCGGTGGCAACCCTGAGGGGGTTCCCCGTGGAGTGGCGATGGTGCCCAACAGGTGTGTGCTGCCAAGCCCCGGGCGTGGGCGGCCCAGCGGTGGTTTCAGCCTGCCGGAGTTGCTGGTGGCCGTGGCGCTGCTGGCGATCCTGGCGGCGATCGCCCTGCCCAGCGGCCAGGGGGCGCTGGCGCGGATGCGGGTGGAGGCGGCCAGCCGGGAGGTGGTGCTGGCGATCGAGCGCGAGCGCGACCGGGCCCTGCGCCAGGGGCGCGCCGCCAGCCTGGCGGTGGAGGGGGCCGGCGGGCTGGTGGAGCAGCTGGCGGCGGAGCACGCTGGCGTGGAGCTGCGCCACAACCTGCCGGCCCAGCTGCGCTTCAGCGCCAATGGCCTGCTGATCGACGGCGGTACGGTAGTGGTGGCGGCGGCCGGCACCCCGCTGCGCCGCTGCGTGGTGTGGTCGCTGCCGCTGGGGGTGCTGCGACTGGGGCAGTACGGCGCCGACCCGGCGGCATCGCCCCAGGCCGGCCAGTGCCGACCCGACCCCACGCTGTGAGGCCGCCGATGGGGCCAACGCGCTGGGTGATGCGTGGCCCCCAGGCCGGTTTCAGCCTGGTGGAGCTGCTGGTG
>JBIKUY010000313.1:0-3165 GCA_044347355.1 Prochlorococcaceae cyanobacterium
CCTTGCCCGTGCCGCATTGTTCCTGACTTGTTGATCCTGCCGTGTTCAGCCCGGCAGGATCACCCGATTGATCACATGCACCACACCGTTGTCGCACACCACGTTGGGTGTGACCACGGTGGCGTTCTTCACTTCAAAGGGATCGGTGCTGCGGATGGGTATCGGCGCCCCCTCCAGGCTGGCCCACTCGGGCTGAGCGCACAGGGCCTCCTGGTCATGGGCGCCGGCAATCACGTGATATTTGAGAATCCGGGCCAACTGGGGTGGGTTGTCGACCAAGGTCTGCACCGTGGCAGGGGGCAAGGCCGCAAACGCGTCATCAACCGGTGCCAGCACGGTGAAGGGGCCCGCACCCTCCAGGGCTCCCCGCAGGCCTGCCGCGTCCACGGCGGCCAGCAAGGTGTTGAAGCAGCCAACGGAGGCCGCAGTCTCAAGAATGGTGGCCATCAGCGATAGTCCTCAGTTTGGATCTGGGGCAGACGGGCCTCCGGCCGCAGGAAGCGGTCCATCTGGGCCTCGAAGAAGCGCCGGTTCGCCATCAGATGCTCGGGGTCGGTGTCGTCGAGCGGGTAGAGCAGGGCGCAGCGCAGGGCCTGGATCACCGCCGAGGTGACGTTGTACATCGAGCGCTGGAAGGTGATGCCCAGCTGGATCAGCTGATCCTCCTCGCCGCGCTTGTGCTGCTTGTAGAGATCCTGCAGATAGGGGGGCAGGAAGTGCAACATGTCCTGCATCAGCAGAGTGGGCGGAATGCCGGCCGAACCCACGGGGAAAACATCGGCATAGAGAATGCCGTAGTGGAAGTCGGCCTGATCGTCCGGCACTTGGTAGGCCTGGGCGTTGTAGCTTTTGGTGCCGCGGAAGGGCGCCGTTCGATAGAATACGGCCTCCACATAGGGGAGAGCCGCTTCGTAGAGCCAGGTGAAACCCTCACTTTTGGGAATGATCTCGTGGCACTCCCCTCCGATATACACATGATGGTAGATCGGCCGCCCCGCAACGGCGAAGATGCCGTTCACCAGAAAGTTCATGGCATCGGGAACGCCCTTGAAGCCGCCCTCATCGTAGATGTCGCTCATCTCGAAGAACACCGGTGCCATCACCTCCCAGAACAGGCCCAGGTTGGCGTAGTAACTCATCTGCTTCACCTGTTCCATGAACATCTCAGGAAACAGGCGATAGAGACCCAGCATCAATGGGTTACCGCGGAAATAGGCCTTGATGGCATGGTCTGCGCTGGCCCTGTAGGTATCCGTCTCGAGATAGTCATAGAAGCGCCCACCCATGCCCTGGTGCCAGAGCATGGCCTGCATGCAGGCCTCGGCGAACTCCATGTTGATGCGGTCGTGCCAGAGGTGATGGAGCAGCTTCGGCATCCGCCCGGCTTCACCCTTGGCCATGAAGTCCAGCAACTCAGGGTGAGCCTTCTCACCGCCGCGCCAGATGCGCAGCTTCGACTGGTCACCGGCATAGGAATTGGGAAGGTCCAGATACTCCTGAGAGATGAAGTATTTGAACGCAGGCAGCGGATTCAGGAACACCCGCTCGGCGATGTAGAGCAGGTCGCGCCAGTAGAAGTCCATCGGCACGGCGTAGGCCTTGTAGATGCCGATGATCTGCATCAGGTTTTCCGGCGTGTCCGGCAGCATCGAGCCGCCGGCCTCAAGCCGATGGATCACATCGGCATAGCGATGGGTGGAGGGCGGAATCAAGGGCTGGCGCATGGTCTCGGCGGCGGCAGCGTTGGGGGGCGTCATGACGGCAGCAGCTCCGATGCGGACAGGGTCGAGGCGGATGCGATCTGAACGGCAGCTTGATCGTTCAGAAAGGGCTGGGCCCGCAGCGCCAGGCTGGCGGACTCGGCCTCACTCCAGCTGGTGAGGGAGGTTGGCCAGAGACCAGCCACGATCACCAAGAGAGTGAGCACCATCGCCGGAGCTCTCTCGCCCCAGCGGGTGTGGGCCCAGTCGGCCCGCTCGTTGTCCAATCGACCGAAACCCACCCGGTTGAACAGGCGAATGGCATACACGGCGGTGAAGCCGGAAGCGACCAGGCTCACCAGGGTGGCCCGGGGGAAGCTGGTCCAGCTGCCCTCGAACAGCAACAGCTCGGCGGGGAAACCCGCCAGGCCGGGAATGCCGGCAGCAGCCATGAGCGCCAGCAGCAGCATGCCCATGGTGAAGGGGAGGCCGCGCAGGGGATTCATCAGACCCGAGAGCTCCGGGATGGCGGTGGTGCCGGTCTTGCGCTCGATCAGTCCCACACAGGCGAAGAGCAGGGTCACGATCATCCCGTGGGCCAGCATCTGGGCCACTGCGCCCTGGAGGCTGAGGGGGGTGGCTGCGGCAAGGCCCAGCACCAGCAGACCCATGTGACCGAGGGAACTGAAGGCCATCAACCGGCGGATGTCGCTCTGGGCGATGGCATTGAGGGCGCCGTACACAGCGCTGATGGCGCCGGCCGCCGCGATCCAGGGAGACCAGGCCGCCCAGGCTTCCGGCAGGAAACCCACGCCGAAGCGGAGCAGGCCATAGGCCCCCAGCTTGGACACCGCTCCTCCCAGCATCATCACCACCGGGGTGGGCGCCTGGCTGTAGGTGAGGGGCTGCCAGCCATGCAGGGGCACCACGGGCAGTTTCAGGCCGAAGGCAAGCAGCAGCAGGGCCAGAATCCAGCGCTGGGCCGTGGGCGACAGCTGGGCGGAGCTCAGGGCGTCGAAGCCGAAGGAGGGACCGGCCGGATTGAACCAGGCAAAGGTGAGCACAGCCGCCAGCAGGGCAAGCCCGGAAACGGCGCTATACAGAAGTAAACGCACCGCAGCCCCGGCCCGGCGCTCTCCCCCCCAGACGGCCACCAGGAGGGTGAGCGGGATCAGCACCAGCTCGAAGGCCAGCAGGAAGAGCAGGGCGTTGCGGGCCAGGAAGGCCACGACAACTCCGAGGTTGGTGGCCAGCATCAGCCCGAAGAACAGGCGCGGGCGGCTCTGGTCGGCGCGAGCGGACAGGATGGAGAGGGCCGTGAGCAGGGCGCTGAGCAGCACCAACGGCAGGGAGAGCCCGTCAAGACCGAGGTCCAAGTCGAGCCCCAGTCGGGGCAACCAGGGCAACTCCAGGGGGCTGGGGGGATGGCGCCAGCACACCAGGGCCACCAGCAGCTGGAGGGCGG
>JBIKUY010000281.1:0-3530 GCA_044347355.1 Prochlorococcaceae cyanobacterium
GATGCCAGCCAGGAGCGCCTGGAGTGCACCGCCTTGCTGGGCTCCTGATCGATCAGGACCAGCCAGGTTCACGATGGCCCTCGCCACTGGTTGTTCGGCTGATCACTCTTCATGACTGTTCGAGAAGGCCAGTCCATACGACTGCGCCGGATCCTTACGGGTGCGATATCAGGCCCGTTGCTCCAGCTGATCGGACAATCCAGGATGTCTCTGTTGCCTGATCGGCTCTGGAGATCAAGGCTCAGAGCCGTCGATCGTGAACGCGATCAAGCCACCTCAGCGGGTCCAAACCCGCTGAAGCAGTTCTTGTGCAACTGCAGGCCGATCCGGCCCTTCGCTGGCATTTGAGCGCCATCACCTACATCCGCACCACAGCCGGCTGGCGCTACCTCGCCGTGATCAGGCCTTCTGGATTGAGGGCTACTACAACCGCGAGCGGCGCCATTCAACGATCGGTTACCTCAGCCCGATCGACCACGAGCAGCAGTTCATTGCTGCCCGTACACTCACTCCTGTGAACACCTGATCGGTGTCCACGACATCGGGGGAACCCCAATCCAGCACGTTCAGAAACTTGAGCGCCCGACCATCCATCGGCTGATCGAATTGGAAGTCGATCGCCCGGACGGGGTGGGGGTATACGGCCCGCAGACGCTCTGGAGCCGCTCACGGGGCGAGAACGTTTTCGCCGGCGTGGCAGGGGCGGCTGGGGCCCTCCAGCAGCAGCCGGCATAGGCCGGCGCTGGGTGTTGCGGTTCTGGCCGGCCAGCCTGCAGGCCCGTCTCTCGGAGACCCGGAATCAATTGTGCAGAACCACCACGGCCCTGCGACGTCGTTCCGGACTCAGACGTTTTCCGTCGCACCGCAAGATGCGCCTCACGGCGCAACCAGATGCCACTGCTTCTCGTCGAGAAGGCTTCGCCTACGCAGAAGCCTGCGGCCAGAGCATTGCGTTGTCCAGCTCAGCGACGCCCAGCAATCGCTTGAGACAAGCGTTCTCCTGCTGAAGCTCCTCGAGGCGCTTGCGCTTCATGGGGCTTCTCCTGGCCAAGTCGGGCTGGTAGAGAAGCTCTCAGAAGGGCTGGCTCAGTTTTCGGGGTCCACGTGAAGGGCACGCCAGCACGCTCCTGATCATCGAGAGCAACGGCCCGATTCCGGAGGCCTCGGAGCGCGCGGCTCAGCGCCTGGCCAGGGATTGACATCCGAAGCCGATATCCCTTGCACTCGCACGTGATACCCCGAGAGCACGCCATGACCCGTTCGCTCCCTGTCGTTCTGTTCGCTGGGGCCACGTTGACATCCCTTGGCTTCCTGGGGGCGTCAGCTTCGCCTTCGCCCATCGCCGGCCAGGGGGGATCCATCCGGAGCCTGCGGCGGCGCGCAGGGTGGTGGTTCCACCGGAACGCACAGCACCGCGTGCAGTATCCATCGCGCTCAGCACCGGCCCGATTGTGTTCGCGGACTGCTGCGGCACTGGAGACGACTGCTGCGACCCACGCTGCAGGCCCTTCCTCTCAGGCTGCTGCTTCAGCAACAGATGTGGCCTGCCGCAGACGAAAGTGGTCCAGGGCAAAGGTCCCTTCCAGGGGTTGATCTTCCATTGCCAGCAGCGTTAGAGCAACACCTGCGACCCTCCACAGCCACGGCGCCATCACCCGCTGGGAAGGTTGAGGTGGGAAATCTAGTCTGGAGGCCAACCGAGCCACGGCCTGCTCCAACGGACCGTCGGGCCACTGGCGCGCTGCCTCATGCTGCGGCCAGACGGTGTCATCCACCAAGGCGATGTAGGCATGGGCCAAAACATCGCGGAGGGCAGCAATGCGTCGCCACGGATCCTGGGGATGGCGCTCACGAACAGCCAGTGGGATCTGCTTCGCCGCATCACCGAGCACCTCCAGGTTGCGCAGGACGGCGTCAACCAACATCTCGTCCGAACGACAGTGCTGTTTGGTAAGCCCCTGGCTGTATCCGAGGATCTTCGTGCAGCACCCCTGCATCTCCAGGAGGACGAGTGACCAATTGCGGGTACTCCCCCGTTCAGGCAAGCGGAACGCCCTCCTGCTCGATCCGCTGCCGCAGTTCAGGACGAAGACCGCGGCGCGTCACCAGGTCCACCCGAGCGTTGAGCAGGTCTTCCAGGGCCGGCTTGAGGTCCATGTACTGCTCAAAACTGGGGCTGGAGGAGAAATCCACCAGCAGGTCCACGTCGCTCTGCAGCCCTGCCGCACCGTTGATCACAGAGCCGAAGACGCGAAGATCTCAGCCTTGATCGCGCAGCCTGGTGCGACAGGGCCGAAGCGTTGATGGAACAGGTTGAAGGCCTTCTGGCCTGATGGCCGTAGGCATGCGTTGAGGATGCCCATCGGACCTGCGGGTGAAGGGGACTGGGGCGGCACAGCAACCCCCGGAGCCGGGTTGGCTGCAGCCGCCACGCGCCCACACCAGATGGGATCCCAGCAGGGTCGCCTTCCTGACGGGCCGCCCAAAGACGGCTTTGCCCGAGGCGTACGGGAACCGCCAGGATCGACCCATGGCCCATCACACCCCCAGCCAGGATCCCCACCCCCGCTACCAGCTCGAGTAGACCCTGCTCAGAATGGCGGCATGACCAGCGCCGCCGCGCCAACGATGGAGCAGCGCCTCCAGGGAATGCGGCTGTGATTCATCAAAGGAACCCAGGCGTGGAAGTGCGTCTGTACTCCTGCGGAGAAGCCTGCGGCTACGGATCAAGGGCCCGCGGCACAGCGGGGCCGGAATCGGACATCGACCTGTTGATCACTGCACCGGATGCCTGGCTTGAGGGCCACCACCGCTTCGAGGTGCTCAACCAGCTCTGGGACGAACTGGCCCAGGCGGATGGGTCTCTGGATCTTCTGCTTGATTCCCAGAGGAAGTGCGTAGAGCGCCGCCACTGGCGCAGTCACGTGATCGGCAGGGCCTATCGGGAGGGGCGGTTGCTGGATGGTGCTCTCTTAAGCGAAAGGCCAGCAGCGATCACGCCCTGTCCCGGGAGGGTGCCTGGGGATTCTGGCTTCAGCAGGCCCTCCAGCCGCACGAGGCCGTGCCGGATTCAGCGATAGCTGAGGAGCTCCTGCACAGTCATGCCGATGTCTTTCGCGATCTGACGCAGCAGCGGTGGCGCAATGTCGCGACCCTTGTGGGCAGGAACGGTGGTGCAGCGGCCACGCACGCTCAGGCAGGCACCACGATCTGCTGCAGGCCCACGAAATCGCTCTCCAGGACCGGCTCGCCGTCCTCCAGCAGCATGGCGATCACCTCCTGGAGGTTGGCCTGCAGTTCATCAAGGGTCTCTCCCTGGCTGTGGGCGCCGGGGAAGCCAGGAACGTGGCCCACGAGCAGCCCGGTGTCGGGACAGCGCTCGATCACGGCGGAGAAGGTGCGCACAGTCTCAACCGCTCGTCGTGAATTCATCGTAGGCAGACGGCCAGAGGTGGCCGAGGGGGTGAGGGGGGCCAAGGCTTCGCCAGGGGGCATCCACCCACCAGTGCCACCCCTCCCCCACCAACGAA
>JBIKUY010000282.1:0-3529 GCA_044347355.1 Prochlorococcaceae cyanobacterium
ACCCCGTCGGCGTCCACCGCCAGGGCCAGATCGATGCGGTCGTTGACCACGAACAGGGCCCCATGGCGGGCACAGAGCTGGCGCAGGGCCTGGGCCTGACGCAGGCGCAGCGTGTCGGTGAGCGCCTGGCCGTCGGCGTCCAGACTGCCCTCCTTGGCCCGGTACTGCACGAGCCGCACTCCTCCGACCAGTGCCGCCTCCACCCGGGCCTCCAGATCTGGCAGGGGCCCGATCACCAGGTAGAGGTGGCACTCGCCCAGCCGGGCCCGGCGCTGGGCGCGCAGCTGATCCACCTGCAGCAGGTCCAGTTCGAGGTCGTAGAGGGCATAGCGGATCACCGCCGCTTCCGCCGCCAGCTCGGGGTCGCCCTGGCGGCCGAATTCCTCCAGCACCCGCAGCGCCTCCTGCACCCGGGCTGCGTTGGCGGCCACCACGGCCTCCGGCTGCTGGCGCTCCGCCTGGGCGGGATGGGCCATGCCGGTGGCCGGATCACTGGCGGCGTGCCGGGCCTGCTTGTAGCGGGCGTGGTGAAGGCGGCCGAGCCGCTGGCGCATGTCCTTGGTGCGCGCCACCAGATCGGCCCTGTCAAGGCCAAAGCGCGCCCAGTCCTCCAGCACCCGCAGGCCCTCGCGCGCCCGGTCGAGGTTGGCGTCAAGCAGACGCAACACGCTGCTGGGACACCCCTGGGTGGTGGCGGTACCCCCAGGAGCGGGGCTGTTCTCTGTAAGGCGGCTGTCGCTTGTCGCGAGAGTGTCCTCAGTAGCGGGTAAAACCATGGCGGGCCGGTGCTCTCTGCTTAGGTTGGCGGGATCACGCTGCAAGGGTCGGGTCGGACGCCATGGCAAACCAGGGGACTCCCGGCGGAAGTGACAACCCGATGCTCGTGCTGGTGTCAGGCATCCTGCTGCTGGGTGGGATCGCCACCTTCATCGGCTGGGGTCTCACCCACGCCTACCCCGGCTAGGGCCCGGGACTGGTCGGCATCGCGGGCGATCTGGGCCTTGAGGGCGTCGAGGCCTGCAAAGCGCTGCTGGCGGCGCAACAGCTGCAGCGGCTCCACCCGCAGCCAGCAACCGTTGAGATCGAGCTGGCGGTCGAGCAGGTGCACCTCCACCGCTGAGGGGGCGGCCGGATCCACCGTGGGCTGGGGGCCGAGGTTCATCACCGCCGCCAGCCAGCCCCCCGGCCCGTTCACCGGTGCGACTGCCGACGCCACAAGGGCAGGATCGCCTCCAGGCGCCGCCTGCAGCTGCACCCTGGCGGCATACACCCCCTCCAGCGGCAGAAACTTGCGGCCATCCACCGCCAGATTGGCCGTGGGCCAACCCAGCTGGCGGCCCAGCCCACGGCCACGCACCACCTGGCCACTGAAGCGGTAGGGGCGCTCGAGCAGCCGCCGGGCCTCATCGATGCAGCCCTCGGCCAGGGCCCGGCGGATGCGGCTACTGCTCACCCGCTCGGGGCCGTCGCGCAGCATCGGCACCACGGTGACCTCAATGCCCCGGGCCGCCCCGATCCGGGCCAGGTCGAAGGCGTCGCCATGGCGCTGGGCGCCGAAGCGGAAGTTGTTGCCCACGGCGATGCGCCGGGCCTCCAGCTGCCCCACCAGCACCTGGTCCACGAAGACCTCCGGCGACAGCGCGGCCAGGGCCCGGTCGAACGGCACCAGCACCAGCTGATGGATGCCCAGGGGGCCGAGCAGCTCGAGCTTTTCGCTGGGCAGATCGAGGCGCAGGCGGGTGTCGCCATGGAGCACCTCGCGCGGGTGGGGCCAGAAGCTCACCACGGAAGGCACCCCCGGGCCGGGCGCGGTGACAGCGGCAATCACGCGCCGATGGCCGGGGTGCAGCCCGTCGAAGCTGCCGAGGGCGATGGCGGTGGGCCGCTGGGCGTCAGCGGGGGCCCGCAGGGGAATCGAACGCGACAGTTCCCAAAGCCTTGGCACGCCAGATGGATCTTCCCATGGCACCTTGGGGGCACAATTGCGGCATAAGGAAGGCGCCACCATGGCCGATCAGATTGAACTGCAAAACATCGGCTCCTGCCTGCGCCGCATGGGCTGGCTGCGTTTCTGGATCCAGCTGGTGCTGGGTGTGGTGGTGGTGGGGGTGCTGGTGTTCAACAACATCGGCGGCCGCTTGGTGGCCAACTCCCAGCGCGCCCTGGGTCTGGGCCCGGGCATCTCCCTCACCACCCTGGCCTTCCTGATCCTGCTCTGGGGCATCTGGCACAGCTGGCTGGTGGTGCGCTGCGGCCGGGCCTTGGCCAGCCCGGTGAAGCCCAGCAAGGGAGAGACCAGCCGCCTGGTGAAGCGGGGACTGCTGGGCGATCTGCTCGGCCTCACCCTCGCCGCCATCGGCTACCAGTCGCTGGCTGGCAGCCTGTTCGTGCAGGCCTCCCAGCAGGTGCCGGGCTTCTTCGGCGCCCAGATCCAGGGCGCCGGCGGCGCCGGCAGCCGGGTGGTGGGCCTGCCGATCACCTCGATCGAGATGTTCTCGGTGCTGGGCAACACCCAGGTGCTGTTCGCCCACCTGCTCGGCCTGATCATCACCCTCTGGCTGCTGCAGCGGGTGCACCGCCCAGCCCGCTGACGCTCACCCCAGCGACGGCAGGCTGGCGGTGTCGCCCATCCAGAACAGTTCGGGCTGCAGCGGCGTGAGCGCCACGCCGCCTTGGTTCACATGGTCCACATCGGTGGGCCAGTCGCCAGGGCCGGCCACCTCGGCGTCGAGATCGTTCACCACCTCACCCGCCAACCAGTAGTAGGTGCGACCGCGGGGGTCAAGGCGCTTGTCGAACTGGTCGGTGTAGCGACGCACCGCCGTGCGGCACCAGGCCAGGGCACCGATGCTCTCCGCCGGCCGGGGGGGCACGTTGAGGTTGAGCAGCATCGCCGACGGCCAGCCGGCGGCCAGCATCTGTTCGGCCACATCCAGGGCGATCGAGGCCGCAGGCTCGAACTGGCGCCACTGGAAGTCGGCACTGCTCACCGCCAGGGCCGGCAGGCCCTCGATCGTGCCCTCCATCGCCGCACTCACCGTGCCGGAATAGAGCACGTCGGTGCCCAGGTTGGGGCCGTGGTTGATGCCGGAGAGCACCAGGTCGGGCCACTCGTCCAGCAGGGAGAACAGGGCCAGCTTCACGCAGTCGCTGGGGGTACCGCTGCAGGCCCAGGCGCGGATCCCGTCATCGAACAGCTCATCGGCCCGCTCCGCCCGGATCGGGGTCTGCAGGGTGAGGCCGTGGCCGGTGGCGGAGCGCTCCTGGTCGGGGCACACCACGGTGACCTCGTGGCCGCGGGCATTGGCGGCGTTGGCCAGGGTGCGGATGCCGGCGGCGAACACCCCGTCGTCGTTGCTCACCAGGATCTTCAGGGGACGCATCGCCTCATGGGGTTGCTCCGTACAGTCTCTCCCTTGCCATCAGGATCGGGGTTGTCGTGGGCGTCACGGTGTCGCTGCAGGATCTCACTACCCAGCTCGAACAGCTGGAGGCCGAAGCGGCCCAGGCGATCGCCGCCGCCGCCGAT
>JBIKUY010000414.1:0-3521 GCA_044347355.1 Prochlorococcaceae cyanobacterium
GCTGCTGCTGGTGGTGCTGCTGGTGGGCTGGCTGCAGGCGCTGCGGCCGCCGGGCGACTGAGTGGACAGCGTGCGGGTGGCCTGGGTGATCGGCCTGGCGGCGGCCCTGGCGTCGGCGGTGTGCGGTGGCATCGGCCTGAGCGGTGATGCGATCGCCTACGGGGCGGTGATCGCGGTGCTGGTGGTGCGGCCCGACTTCAGCCGCTGGCCGCCGGCGATCTATCCGGTGCTGGTGGTGCTGGTGGGGTTCTGCATGGCGATTGGCGTGAGCCTCGGCCTGGCCCTGGTGGGGGTGCCGCAGGTGTTCAGCTTCGGCCTGGTGGCGGTGCTGATGCAGCTGCTCACCCTGCTGCTGCCCGCCAAGCTGCGCATGCTCTCCGGCGTGGTGGCGGTGGCGGGGGTGCTGCCGCTGCTGGGGGGGAGCCCGAGCTGGAGCAACTGGGGGCACCAGCTGCTGGCGATCGCTCTGGGGCTGGCGATCGGCACGCTCACCCAGCTGGCCTTCACCCCCGCCCGCCTGAGGCTTGCCGGGCCAGAGCCGGAGCAGCCCGAGCCGGAGCCCGCCGAGCCCCCCCTGCCCCAGCGGCTGCAGGCGGGGCTTCGATCGCCGTTCTTCTGGCGCAAGCTGGTGGTGGCGAGCCTGGCGTTGGCCGTGGGGCAGGGGGTGGGGGCGGTGACGCCGAAGTATCTGTATTTCGGCGTGGTGCTGCTGCTCAACGACGCCATCGGCGACACGCTGCTGCGGGTGCGCGACCGGATGATCGGCGTGAGCCTGGGGGTGTTGATGCCCCTGCTGGTGTTCAACACCATGGAGATGGGCACGCTGCAAACCGGGATCGTGATGGGCGGCACCACGCTGCTGGTGCTGGCGCTGGGGGCCGGCGAGCACCTGCGCACGGCCCTGATCTCCAGCGGGGTGTCGTTCATCGGCTACGGGCCGCTGGTGGCCTGGTACATCCCGAACCGCTGGATCGACTACCTGATGGGCTGTGGCCTGGCCCTGGCGGTGGGGCTGCTGCTGTTTCCGAATTCGGCGCTGCGGCGTTACAGCCGCCTGTGCGCCGACCCGGAGCTGAACGCCGCCGCCCTGGCCCGGTTGCTGCCGGCGGCCCAGGAGGAGGCCCGCTGGCTGGGGCGGCCGCTGCCTGAACCGCCCGCGCCGGCGATGGGCCGATGAGTCGCCGCCGTTGGTTTCGGTTTGTGGGCGTGCTGGCCGCCGGCCTGCTCCCTGTTGCGGCGCCGGCGGTGGGCCGGGCTGCGGCGGCTGGGGCTGCGACGGCGGGGGCTGCGGCGTCGTGCCCTGGCATCGGCAGCCAGCTGGCCATCGGCGTGGCGATGGTGCTGGTGACCGCGGCGGTTCACAGCGTGGGCACGGTGGTGGAGGCGGAGCTGGGGGTGTGGCCGCCGCTGCTGGCCTGGTGTGCGCCGCGCAGCCGCCGCCGCCTGTTGCTGATCCTGATCACGGTGTTCGTGATCGCCGCGGCCCTGCTGCTCGACATCCTGCTCTGGGCGTTGCTGTACCGGCAGCTGGGGGTGTTTGCCGGGCTGGAGCCCAGCCTCTACTTCTCGGGCGTGACCTTCACCACGGTGGGCTACGGCGACATCACCCTGCCCAGCTGCTGGCGGCTGCTGGCCGTGATGCAGGCGGTGAACGGCGTGCTGATGGCCGGCTGGGGCACCGCCCAGCTGGTGTATGGGGTGCAGCGCACGATGGAGCTGCGCCTGCAGGCGGAGGGGCGGCACCGCTGAGGGGAGCCAGAGCCGGCGGTTCTGGCCATGCTTGGGGGATGACACGCACGATCACGATCGACCCGGTGACCCGCATCGAGGGGCACGCCAAGATCACGCTGCACCTGGATGAGGCGGGCCGCCTGGCCGATGCCCGTTTCCACGTGGTGGAGTATCGCGGCTTTGAAACCTTCTGCGAGGGGCGGCCATTCACGGAGATGGCGGGGATCACGGCGCGGATCTGCGGCATCTGCCCGGTGAGCCACCTGCTGGCGGCGGCGAAAACGGGCGACAAGCTGCTGGCGGTGCAGCCGCCGCCGGCGGCGCGCAAGCTGCGGCGGATGCTGAATCTGGCCCAGCTGTGCCAGAGCCACGCGCTCTCGTTTTTCCATCTGAGCAGCCCCGATTTCCTGCTGGGCTGGGAGAGCGATCCGGCCAGGCGCAATGTGTTCGGCCTGATGGCGGCCGATCCGGATCTGGCCCGGGCCGGCATCCGCCTGCGCCAGTTCGGCCAGCAGCTGTTGGAGCTGCTGGGGGGCCGCAAGATCCACTCGGCCTGGGCGGTGCCCGGCGGGGTGCGTACGCCGTTGAGCGAGGAGGCGCGGGATTGGATCCGGTCGCGGCTGCCGGAGGCCAAGGCCACGGTGGCCACGGCGCTGGAGCTCTACAAGGGGCTGCTGGATGGGCCGCTGCAGCGGGAGCAGCGCACGTTCGGCGATTTTCCTTCGCTGTTCATGGGGCTGGTGGCGGCCGATGGCGGCTGGGAGTGCATCGAGGGGGCGATCCGCTTCGTGGATTCCGCGGGCCGGATCGTGGCCGATGGCCTCAGCGAAGACGACTACGCCAGCTACCTGGGCGAGGCGGTGGAGAGCTGGAGCTACCTGAAGTTTCCGTATTACAAGCCGCTGGGCTATCCGGAGGGCATCTACCGGGTGGGGCCGCTGGCGCGGCTGAATGTGTGCGAGCGGATCGGCACAGAGTGGGCCGACCGGGAGCTGGCCGAGTTCCGCCAGCGCAGCAGCACGGCGGAGAGCGGCGGCCGGATCGTGACGTCGTCGTTTGCGTTCCACCACGCCCGGCTGGTGGAGATCGTGGCCTGCCTGGAGGGCATCGAGCAGCTGGTGGCCGACGACACCTTGATGACGGGCCGCATCCGCGCCCGCGCCAGCCTCAATGCCAACGAGGCGGTGGGGGTGAGCGAGGCGCCGCGGGGCACGTTGTTCCACCACTACCGGGTGGACGACGACGGCCTGATCACCCGGGTGAACCTGATCATCGCCACGGGCCAGAACAACCTGGCGATGAACCGCACCGTGGCCCAGATCGCCCGCGAGTTCATCACCGAGCCGGTGGCCGAGGGGGCCGAGATCCCGGAGCCCCTGCTCAACCGGGTGGAGGCGGGCATCCGCTGCTTCGACCCCTGCCTGAGCTGCAGCACCCACGCCGCCGGCCAGATGCCGCTGAGCATTTCGCTAGTGGATGCCGGCGGCAGGGTGCTGGCGGAGCGGGTGAGGGATTGAGGGGGCTGGGGTCTTGGTCAGCGCGACAACCAGGTTGGGATGAAGACTGAGGCCGAGGTGCTTTGTAGCCCTAGGAACGGTGATGGGCGGGTCCGTATAAGACGCCATGGTCCGCTGTCGGTTCAGCGAAAGCCATTGCCAGGGCAGGCTACTCAGCGAGTTGTCTCTAAGAAGCAGTGGTTTTATACTGCTGTGAAGATCGGGAGTCGGTTCTTATAAGGGTCCGTTCAAATATATTTTAGCTTAAAGACCATGCCGTTCTCGGACCTTTTC
>JBIKUY010000285.1:0-3512 GCA_044347355.1 Prochlorococcaceae cyanobacterium
CCAGTGCATTCCGGCTGTCCTGGAAGGTCGTGATGTGATGGCGGCCGCCCAGACCGGCACGGGCAAGACGGCTGGCTTCACCTTGCCGATGCTGGAGCGCCTGCGCCACGGTGCCCATGCCCGCGGCGGAGTTGTGCGGGCACTGGTGCTCACCCCCACCCGCGAACTTGCGGCCCAGGTGGGTGAAAACGTGGCCGCCTACGGCCGCTTTCTCGACCTGCGCAGTGATGTGGTGTTCGGGGGGGTGAAGATCAATCCCCAGATCAACCGCCTAAAGGCGGGTGCCGATGTTTTGGTGGCAACGCCGGGCCGGTTGATCGATCTCCAGCAGCAGCGCGCCCTCCGACTCGATCAGGTGGAGATCCTGGTGCTCGATGAGGCCGACCGCATGCTTGACATGGGCTTCATCCGGGACATCCGCCGGTTGCTCGCCCTGATGCCCGCCCGCCGGCAGAACCTGCTGTTCTCCGCCACCTTCAGCGGCCCGATCAAAGCCCTGGCCCATGGCTTGCTGCACAACCCGGTGCAGCTCCAGGTGACGCCGGAAAACCGGACGGCCACCACGGTGGAGCACCTGCTCCATCCCTGCGACATGGGGCGCAAGCCTGAGTTACTGATTCATCTGATCGCCAGTCAGAACTGGCAGCAGGTGCTGGTTTTCTCCCGTACCAAGCACGGCGCCAACCGCATGGCGGACAAGCTCACCGAGGCTGGGATGGCAGCAGCGGCCATCCACGGCAACAAAAGTCAGGGGGCGCGTACCCGCGCCCTGTCCGGTTTCAAGAGCGGCGAGTTGCGGGTGCTGGTCGCCACCGATCTGGCCGCCCGCGGCATCGACATACACCAGCTGCCGCACGTGGTGAACCTGGATCTGCCCAACCAGGCCGAAGACTATGTACACCGGATCGGCCGTACTGGCCGTGCCGGCCATCCCGGCCATGCCATTTCCCTGGTGGCGGCTGAGGAGCACGAGTTGCTGCGGGCGATCGAGAGTTTGATCGGCAGCCGCTTGCCCCGGCAGGAGGTACCGGGCTTCGAGCCCACTGTGCTCAGCGCTCCCCCGCTCGACCTGAGCGGTGGGCGGGGCAAGGGCCGGGCGGGGGGTCGGGCGCCGGTGGCCGCCGCCGGCAGACCTCGTCGGTCTGCAAACGGCAACAACCGACACACACGGAACCGCTGAGCTCAGCTCCGATGGTGAGGCGTCACCTGCCGCTATGCCCTACGAGCCCGGATCACCCCAGTGCCGTGTGTTGATCGACTGCAAGAGTCAGATCGAGTCGATGCTGCTGTCCCTTGAGCGGATCGAGAACAGTGATCACATCCGCGATCAGCTGCGGTCTGTACACCATCAGCTTGAAGGCCTCCACGGCCTCTACCGCAAGTCGGCGACTGGCGGCATGTCGGCGGATGCAGGCGCACCGCTGAGCAGCTGACAGGCGGCATAGGCAGAGGCGAGGGTGGCCACCCTCTGGCTCTGCCTCCCTGGGCCGCCAGGGAGCACCACGTAGCGTCCAGTCGTTTCCCTGTAGATCAGACAGCCAGGGCCCGCTTCCGCCACGTAGGACAGCCCGACCGCAGATTCATGACCCATGACACCCTCGAGAGGCTCATCTAGCTCTAGCCATTCGTGAGGGTTCCCTGACGCTTGTCGGCCCTGAAGACACAGTTCGTATCCATCACCGCCCGCTCAGCGAGCCATCTCCAGGGGGGGATCGTTGGGGGTCAATCACGCCCCCAGTCGATCACCCACCCGGGCTTCGAGCTGTTGCAGCAGGGCCTGGCCCTCACAGCTGCGTTTGCCGGCCAATTGTGCTTCCCGCAGCAGCAACGGACAGCCGCCGGTGGCTACCACCAGCCCCACGTCGGGCTCGCAGGCCACTACCGACCCTGCGGCAACCCGTTCTCCTTCGGCTTGGCTGGCGGTGGCTGCGCTCGCGGGGTTCGACCAGACGTGGCACAGCGCTGCGGCTTCTGGGCTGAGCTGGTCGGCCAGGCGCTGCACCAGGGGTTCGGTGGCCAGCAGCTTCAGCCGCTGGCCGTGCCAGCTGGTGTGGGCTCCGGGGTAGAGGCCCATCACCCGGCGGTGGATGGCCAGAGCCGGCTGCTGCCAGTCGATCAGGTAATCATCCTTGGCCAGCAGGCGGGCGTAGGTGAGCCCGTCCTCGCTCTGGGGTCGCACCTGCAGCCGCCCCAAGCGCTCGCTTTCCAAACCGGGGCCCGCCTCCTCGATCCGCGGCAGGGCCGCCACCAGCAGCTCGGCGGTGAGGCCTGCCAGGCGCTCCCCCAGCCGCTGAGCGTTTTCCAGCAGGGCGATC
Source organism: Prochlorococcaceae cyanobacterium (assembly GCA_044347355.1). Lineage (GTDB taxonomy): Bacteria > Cyanobacteriota > Cyanobacteriia > PCC-6307 > Cyanobiaceae > NIES-981. The sequence continues at coordinate 2,316 of JBIKUY010000285.1, forward strand.
GGGATGGCCTGCTCGAGCAGCACCGGGCCGGTATCCAGGCCCGCCTCCATCGCCATAATCCCCACGCCCGTCTCGGTATCCCCCTCGATCAGGCTCCACTGAATCGGCGCCGCGCCGCGCCAGCGGGGCAGCAGGGAGCCGTGGCCATTCCAGCAGCCCAGGGGTGGTTGGGCCAGCACCTGGGGCGGCAGGATCTGGCCGAAGGCCACAACCACCGAAAGGTCGGCGTCGAGGGCGGCCAGCTCGGCTTGCAGCTCCGGCTGCCGCCGAATGCGCTCTGGCGTGAAGACCGGAATCCCGAGCTCCAGGGCCCTGGCCTTCACCGGGCTCGGCATCAGATCCTTGCCTCGGCCTCGGCGACGGTCAGGCTGGCTCACCACGCCGACCAGCTGGTGGCCGGCGGCCTGCAGGGCGTTGAGGCTGGGCACCGCGTAAGCCGGGGTGCCCCAGAACAGAACCTTCATGGCGTGTGGCAGCTCCTGCTCGCCCTCAGGCCTCGCCAGTGATGGACAGCCCTTCCACCCACACGTGCGGGCAGAGGCCATCGGGGGTGATCTTCGCCTCCCCCTCAAATCCCACGATCGCCTGGAGCAGCTGGCGGATGTCGCCGGCCACGGTGGCCGCCTCGATCGAGCGGCTCTCCCCGCCGCGGATCAACCAGCCGTCAAAGGGCAGTGAAAAGGCCCCCTGGCTGGCCTTCACACCGGCATGCAGGGCCGAAAGGGAGTCAATCACCACTACACCATTGCTCTCGCCGTGGCTGTGGCGGTCGAGCCCCTGCTGGCCGCCGCCGCTCCCGGGGGTGGGGCCCACCTCAAACCAGTCGGGACTCACCGACACCTTGGCTCCCAGGCCCGCGTGGCCGGTGGGGGCGACGCCGAAGGCGCGGGCGGTGGCTTCTGAGTGCAGGAAATGGCGCAGTACCCCACCCTCCAGCAGCGACAGTGGGGCGGTGGGGGTGCCCTCGCCGTCGAAGGCGGCAGCGCCGATGTTGCCGGGATGAAGACCGTTGTCGGTGATCGAGAGGAAGGGCACTGCCAGTGTCTGGCCGAGAGACTCACGCTTGCTCAGGCTCACCCCGTCCAGTACGGCGCGGGCGTTGAACAGGCTGGAGAAGGCGCCCATGAGATCCAGGAAGGCCTCCGGGCTGAACACGCAGGTGTAGCGCCCTGTTTCGATCGGGGCGTAGTCGAGGTG
>JBIKUY010000354.1:0-2873 GCA_044347355.1 Prochlorococcaceae cyanobacterium
ACCGCCCCGGCTGCTGTTCATCGCCCACCGCAAGGAGATCCTGCAGCAGGCCCTGCTCACCTTCCGTCAGGTGCTGCGCGATGGCTCCTTCGGCGAACTGCAAGTGGATGGCGAACGGCCCAGCGACGGGCGCCACGTGTTCGCCTCCGTGCAGTCCCTCGCCCAGCAAGATCCCGCCACCATCCACCCCACCGCCTACGACGTGGTGATCGTGGATGAGTTCCACCACGCCGCCGCCGCCAGCTACCGGCGCTGGCTCGATCACCTCCGCCCCAAGCTGCTGCTCGGCCTCACCGCCACCCCCGAGCGCGCCGACGGGCTCGACATCCTCCACTGGTTCGACGGCCGTATCGCCGCCGAGCTGCGCCTCTGGACCGCCTTCGACCAGGGCCTGCTCAGCCCCTTCCACTACTTCGGCATCGGCGACAACACCAACCTTTCCGCCCTCGCCTGGCGCCAGGGCGGTTACGTGCCCGCCGAGCTCTCGAAGCTCTACACCGGCGATCACCACCGCGTGGACCTGATCCTGCGCCAGCTCCACGACAAGCTCGCCGATCCCCAGCGCATGCGCGCCCTGGGGTTTTGCGTGAGCGTGGAGCACGCCCGCTTCATGGCGTCCCGGTTCAACGCCGCCGGCCTCGCCTCCGAGGCCCTCTGCGCCGACTCCCCCCGCGAGCAACGCCAGGACGCCCTGCGCCGCCTGGCCGCCGGCGAGCTGCGCATCCTCTTTGCCGTCGACTTGTTCAACGAAGGGCTCGACATCCCCGCCATCGACACCGTGCTGCTGCTGCGTCCCACCGAGAGCGCCGTGGTGTTCCTGCAGCAGCTGGGCCGGGGCCTGCGACTCTCCCCCGAAACCGGCAAGAGCTGCCTCACGGTGCTCGATTTCATCGGTGCGCAGCACCGCCGCTTCCGCTTCGACCAGCGCTTCCGCGCCCTGCTCGGCGGCAGCCGTCGTCAGCTGGAATCCCAAGCTCGATCAGGGCTTTCCGTTCCTGCCGCCCGGCTGCCGGCTGGTGCTCGATCGCGTGTCCCAGCAGGCGGTGCTGGCCAGCCTGCGCGCCAGCCTCCCCACCCGCCGGCCCGCCCTGCTCGGCGAACTGCGCGCCCTGGCCTCCGAGGGTCTGATCGGCCCCAACTCCGGCCTGGCGGACTGGCTGGAGGCCCTGGCCATGGAACCGGCCGACTTCTACGGGGTGCGCGGCGCCGGCTTCACCAGCCTGCGGCGCGAGCTGGGCTGGCTCCCTGGCGACCCCCATCCCCTGGAGGAGTCGCTCACCCGCGCCATCGCCGCCGGCCTGCTCCACCTCGACGATCCCGATCGGCTGCGCGCCACCGCCGCCGCCCTCGCCGCCCCCACACCCCCCGATCCCGAGCGGCTCGGCGAACGCGAGCGGCGCCAGTGGCTGATGCTCACCGCCCAGCTGTTCGGCACCGGCAACCGCTGGCGGCCCCTGCCCGATGCCCTCGCCCTGCTCTGGCAGGCATCCGCCTGGCGCGACGAACTGCGCCAGCTGCTGCACCTGTTGGCTGAACGCACCGAACGCCGCCTCCACCCGCTGCCCTGGGCCCTGCCGGTGCCCCTTCGCGTTCACGGCCGCTACAGCCGCGCCGAGATCGAGGCCGCGTTCGGAATCCTGCACAATGACGCCCCCTGGATCCACCGCGAAGGCGTCCTCTGGCACGAACCCAGCCAGACCGACCTGCTGTTCGTGACCCTCAACAAGAGCGAAGCCCTCTTCTCCCCCTCCACCCGCTACCGCGACCTGGCCCTCGGTCCGTCCCTGTTCCACTGGGAGAGCCAGAGCACCACCACAGCCGCCTCCCCCACCGGGCAGCGGACCATCCACCACGAGGCGCGGGGCTCACGGGTGCTGCTGTTTGTGCGCGAGCACCGGCGTGAGGGGGGCCGGGCCAGTGGCGTAACGGAGCCGTTTCGGTGTCTGGGGTTTGCCCGCTACGAGAGCCATGAGGGGGAGCGGCCGATGGCGATTCGCTGGCGGCTGGAGCGGGCGATCCCGGCGGGGTGGATGCAGGGGATGGGGTTGGCGGTTTGAGGGCCAACCATGCCAACCGATACGGTCATGTTCCCTGCTGGTGTGCGCCAAGCAGAATCCTCAGGGCCTGCCTCACAGTGCTGGCTACCTCCACCAGTTCTCCTTGTTCCTCGGCTGAGGTTTCATAACCGGGATAACGTGCGAGCACTGCTCCTGAGGAGAGATCAGCCAGATCCTCATTGTCCCAGCTCCATTGGTCATCCACAGCTTCCAGCTGGCGAGACAGAGCAGCCAGATCATGAATCTTGTCCACCGGCTGCCCGAGCTGGATCAACCGGGCCTTGAGCAGTTTCTCCACACATTGCTGGGCGTGAAACACCACCGCATCACGCAAGCCGGGTGTGTTCCTGCTCAGGAGAATCTCCAGTGCTTCCCAATCTCCCTCGGACTTGGCAATCCACTCAGGGACAGCCGACCAGGGTTCAACCATGGAGCACCTCGCCATGGTCGATCGCTTCGCGCACGACCGGATCACCCCCGCGGTAGCGAACCTCCATCTCCTCCGGCCTGCGGACAAGGAGATCCAGGGGGAATCTCACCGGGCAAAGTCGCCGCATTTCACGGATCTTGGCCAGGTGGCGACCCTCGAAGGGCATCACCACAAGGACGTCGGCATCGGAATCCCAGCGGGCGTTTCCACGAGCCAGGGAACCGAACAGAATCACCTTGTCGGGGGCGTAGCACTCCACCAGCCGCTGCGTGAAAGCAAGCAGCGCCTCGCGGGTGACGAGAGGGGGCGGCGTGGTGGTCATGGGCTTCATCATCGCGGTGGTTCCATGAACAGTCCACGGAGACCATTCGACAGCCCCAGCCGCT
>JBIKUY010000041.1:0-10486 GCA_044347355.1 Prochlorococcaceae cyanobacterium
GGCCTGCTCCACCTCGACGATCCCGATCGCCTGCGCGCCACCGGCCAGCGCTGGCGACCCCTGCCCGATGCCCTCACCCTGCTCTGGCAGGCATCTGCCTGGCGCGACGAACTGCGCCAGCTGCTGCACCTGCTGGCCGAGCGCACCGATCGCCGCCTCCATTCGCTGCCCTGGGCCCTGCCGGTGCCCCTGCGCATCCACGGCCGCTACAGCCGCGCAGAAATCGAAGCGGCGTTTGGGATCCTCCGCGACGACGCCCCCTGGATCCACCGCGAAGGCGTGCTCTGGCACGAACCCAGCCACACCGACCTGCTGTTCGTGACCCTCAACAAGAGCGAAGCCCTCTTCTCCCCCTCCACCCGCTACCGCGACCTGGCCCTCGGCCCCTCGCTGTTCCACTGGGAAAGCCACGAAGCGGAGCAGCCAATCCCGGCGGGGTGGATGCAGGGGATGGGGTTGGCGGCTTAGCTTCGGTTGGCACCCCACAGCGCAAGTCAGGCCTGGAGCGCCCATGCGTCTCGCTGAGCTGCAGCAACTGGCCCCCCAGCTCCATGAACTGCTCGCCCGGCATGGCGCGAGCAATCCGGCGGTGTTCGGCTCCGTGGCACGGGATCAGGCCTTGCCCGGCAGTGATGTGGATCTGCTCGTGGACCTGTCCGCCGGAGCCAGCCTGTTCGATCGGGCCGAGCTGAAATCCGCTCTGGAGGATCTGCTGAACACTCGGGTGGATCTGATCCGCCGCCGCAACCTCAAGCCTGAACTGAAAGCCACTGTGGAAGCCGAAGCCATCCTCCTGTGATCAACGCCCGTGATCGCCAGGCCCTGATCGATGTGCTGTCTGTTCTCGATCGAGCTCTGGGCTACCCGATCGACAGCGAAGAGACCTTCCTGGCCCGGGATTACCTCCAGGATGCAGTGATCCGTTGTCTTGAGATTGTTGGCGAAGCCACCAAGCGTCTCAGTCCTGAGTTGAGGCTGCTTCACCAAAATGTGCCATGGCGAGCCATGGCTGGGATGCGCGATGTCCTGATTCATTCCTACGACCAGGTTGATCTGGAAGAGGTCTGGATGGCCTATCAGCGCTTTCCTGAGATCCGTCGCCATGTCGATGCGATCCTGAATCAGAGCTGAGGCAGCCAGCATCCGCGAAGCCGTGCTCTGGCACGAAGCCAGCCCTCTTCTCCTCCTCCAGCCGCACCCGCGACCTGGCCCTCGGCCCCTCGCTGTTCCACTGGGAGAGTCAGAGCACCACCACCGCCGCCTCCCTGGCTGCTGCCACTCTTCATGACACCTAAACTGATTTGAATGTGTAACCGAGGCGGGTTTGATGAAGGGAGAACTGACTGCTGTGATTGAGCCAGCTCCAGAGGGTGGCTTCTGGGCGATCTGCCTGGAACTTCCCGGCGCGAACGGCCAGGGAGAAACCATGGAGGAAGCAAGAAAGGATCTGCAGGCCGCCATTGAGCTTCTCCTTGAGGATCGTGCGGCTGATATCAGCCGTGGCCTGCCACCTGATGCCGTGCGCATGCCCCTGCAGATCGGATGAAACGCCGCGATCTGGAACGGCGTCTTCGCATGGCTGGATGTGTCCTTAAACGGGAAGGAGCTTCACACTCCATCTGGATCAATCCAGCGACTGGAGTCAAGGAAGCCATCCCCAGACACAACGAAATCAAAGAACCGCTGGCCCGCAAGATTCTCTCCAGCCTCGGTGCGAGTTGAGGGCTGTATCACTGCTGCGCAGAAGTCTGGCAGTTTCGGCAGCTTCACAGGCGACGCCCCCTGGATCCACCGCGAAGGCGTGCTCTGGCACGAACCCAGCCACACCGACCTGCTGTTCGTGACCCTCACGAAGAGCGAAGCCCTCGTCTCCCCCTCCACCCGCACCCACGACCTGGCCCTCGGCCCGAACCTGCTCCACTGGGAGAGCCAGAGCACCACCGCCGCCTCCCCCACCGGCCAGCGCACCATCCACCACGAGGCGCGGGGTTCACGGGTGCTGCTATCCGTGCGGGAGCACCGGCGTTAGGGGGGCCGGGCAAGGGGCATTACGGAGCCCTTTCGGTGTCTGGGGTTTGCCCGCTACGAGAGCCACGAGGGGGAGCGGCCGATGGCGATTCGCTGGCGGCTGGAGCGGGCGATACCGGCGGGGTGGATGCAGGGGATGGGATTGGCGGTTTGAGAACGGCCAAACTGGTACCACCACGGTCCGGCGCCATGACCTTCCGCATCCGCCTGCTGGAAACCGAAGAGGGCTGGGCCGTGAGCTGCCTTGACCTGCCTGGCTGTCACTCCCAGGGCAACAGTCGCGAGGAAGCTCTCAGCAACATCCGCGAGGCCATCACCCTCTGGTTGGAAGTTGAAGCTGAGGAGGCTGGTGTGAAGAGCGTTGAAACGCTGGAGTTGGCTGTGTAATGCCCAGGCTGCCGGGGATCAGCCAGAAGGAGGCGGTGCGGGTGTTTCAGAAGCTGGGCTATCGCGTGGTGAGGGAATCCGGGCATCTGATCATGAGCAACGGCGAGCGGCGCCTGGTCATTCCCCGTCATGATCCAATCAACGCCATCACCATGGGCGCCATTGCCCGGGATGCCGGTGTGACGCCTCAGCAGTTCCTGGAATTGCTCTGAGACAGGAAGTGAACCGCTGGCTGCTGGAGAGGTCCATCCCGGCTGGGTGGATGCAGGGGATGGGGTTGGCGGCTTGAGGGCATTGAACCTGAGGTTCCCTTAGCCTGGACGCTATGGACAGCTCTGTTCCGCTGCTGCCCTTGCTGGCCGACCGGTTGGAGCCGCTTCGGGAGCTGTGCGACCGCTATGGGGTGGATCGGCTGGAGGTCTTCGGATCGGCAGCCAAAGGGCTGTTCGACCCTGCCAGCAGCGACCTCGACTTCATCGTGCACATGGCGGACCAGCGCGAAAAGGGCTATGCCAGGCGCTTCTGTTCCTTCGCCGATGCCTTGGAAACCTTGTTGGGCCGACCGGTCGATCTCCTGACGGAATCCATGATTCAAAACCCCTACTTCCGCAAGGACGTGGACGCATCTCGCCGCGTGCTGGTGGAACTCTGATCATGCGAAGAGAGGCGCTCAAACGCCTGCACGACGCCTTGGAAGCCATCGAGGCGATTGAGCGCTTCATCGAGAGCTGCACGCTTGATCACTACCTTGAGAATGAGCTGATCCAATCAGCGGTTGAACGGAAGTTCGAAATCATCGGAGAAGCTCTCAAGCGAGCACAGGAGGCCGATACCAGCGTTCTTGATGTCATTTCCGACCTCCGCCGCATCGTGGGTACACGCAACAGAATCATCCATGTCTACGAAACCGTGGATCAGCTGATTCTCTGGGATGCGATCCAGAACGACCTCCCTGGCCTGAAAGCCTCCCTGCGGGGTGTGCTGAGCACCAATCCCCCGGTGCCCTAGCCCTGCTCTGGCAGGCCGTCGTCTCCACCCGCTGCCCTGGGCCCTGCCCGTGCCGCTGCGCGTTCACGGCAGCACCAGCCGCGCCGAAATCGAAGCGGCCTACTGCTGCGCAGAAGCCTGGCAGCTTCGGCATCCTGCGCGACGACGCCCCCCGGATCCACCGCGAAGGCGTCCTTTGGCACGAACCCAGCCACACCGACCTGCTGTTCATCACCCTCAACAAGAGCGAAGCCCCCTTCTCCCCCACCACCCGCACCCGCGACCTGGCCCTCGGCCCGTCCCTGTTCCACTGGGAAAGCCACGAGGGGTCTCGCGATCCACCTCCACGCCCGTTCCCTCGAAGCGGAATTCGGCCGGCAGGTGCACCGCCTGGCTGCCCTCCCCAAAAACAGGCGGGTTGGTGTGACCCGGAGGGAAGCCATCGGCTCACTACGCCACGACCCTGCCAGGCGCAGCGCTCCAACTACACTTCAGTGATCTGCTGATTCCGCTGGTGTTCAAGACTCTCCACCTCGTTGCAGCAGCAGCGCTGCTCACCCTTCCCGGGTTGCTTCCAGGCACCGCCTTGGCCCAGAAGAGGATTCCCAAACTCCCCGGCTATGACCAGTGCCCGCTGGGTTACGTCAACGACCTCAAACAGCACTGCAATTCGCCGATTTATTACGAGGTGAAGCCCACCAACGGCAGGCCCTGTGCCCCGGGGTGGATGAACATCGGGGCGGGCTATTGCAAGAAAAAAGAACTCGGCATCTTCTGATCTGAGCTGGATCCCCATACCGGTGGCGCTGCCCATGGCCAGGGCCAGACGGAACCAGTTCTGCGCCATGGGCTGATATCCCTGTAGTGGCCGATCAGCCCTCCGATGTCTCCACCGGGATCGTGGGTCGTGCCGGCAACACCTGCAGCGCCTGGGCCAGCACCGTCACCAGGGCCGTATCCACGCTCAGGGTCCGCGCACCCAGCCCCACCCGCCGCGCGATCACCGCTTCCGCCAGCTGGATCTCAAACGGCACGAAGCCGCCCTCCGGGCCGATCATCACCACCGCCGGCAACGGCGGTGCATCAGCCAGCGCCAGCGGCGCCTCCCTGTCGGCCAGCCAGCAGGCCCGGCCTGCACAGACACCGGGTAGCTCGTCCTCCACGAACGGCCGGAAGCGGCGATGCAGATGCACTCGGGGCGCGATCGTGTCGCGGGAGCGCTCCAGACCCGCCAGCAGGGCCTCCTCCAGTTGGTCCGGCTGCAGCAGTGGGCTCTGCCAGTAGCTCTTCTCCACCCTGGCGCTGTGGATCAGGTGCAGATCGGCAATGCCGAACTCGGCGCAATACCGCAGGATCCGCCGCAACATCTTCGGGCGCGGCAGGGCCAGCACGATGTCGAATCGATGGCGCGCCGGCGGTGGCTCCGAGAGCGCCACCCGCACCCTCACACCGTCCGGCTCCATGGCTTGGATCACCCCCTGGCCGCACAGCCCGCCGAGCAGGCCCACCCGCAGGTTGTCGCCCACCTGTGCCTTCAGCACCGTGCGGATGTGCATGGCCCGTTGATCCCGTAGCAGCACGCAATCAGCAGCGACCCAGTCGGATGGTCGAAGCAGCACATGATTCATCGGGTGGCCTGCCGGATGCCGTCGATCGAGGGAAGGCCACCAGCCTGGCCTAGGGCTTCAACGCCCTTGTGCCCCAGACCCCCCAGCCCGTCAGCCATGGTGCAAGAACGGCTGGCAGTGCTGCAGGAGAACCCATCGCGATCGTGCCGCCGCCGTTCCGCTTTCTGGCTCGAATTCCTGAGTCGCCAACCTGAACTCGGAACAGGTGTTGTTGGCTTTACGACGAACAGCTGTAATGCGACACCCCTCCGGCGTTGAAGAACTCCCTGGGCTTCAGCCGGTCGTAGGTGGCCGCCAGCTCCGGCGAGAGCTCGTCGTACGGATGGCTGAACACCGTTTGCAGTTCCCTTACCAGGCTGAACTCACCTTGCGCTGCCTGTTCGTACGCCGGTGCAATCAGCCATTCGCGCCAGGTGATGGCCGGGTTCGCCCGATTCATCGCCGCGGCAGTTTCGCTGAGGTCGCCATTGGCGCTGATCTGATCCCGCCAGCGCTGCAGCCACTGCGTCCAGCGCCCATCGAGCTCGCCTGAACTCGGCAGATAGAAGCTCTCCTTCAGGCTTGCGAGCTGCTCGGGAATGGCCGACAGCCGGCGGAACAGGATCGTGTAATCGGCCTTGGCGAGCACCATCAGCTGCAGCAGCTCGTTCACCAGTTCGGCGTCGTAGTGGATCAGGCCGAGCTTGCGGGCCCACATCGCCTCAATCTCTTGCCCCATCGCCTCGGCGAAGCCCTCGCGGATCTGATCCAGCCTTGCCAGGGCCTCCGTGTTGTCCTCCAGCAGCGGCCGCAGGGCGCTCCAGAACATCTGGTAGTTGGCTTCAGCTGCCACCGGCTGGTTGAAGAAGCAGAAGTGCTCGCCGCCGCCGGTCCAGGGCTGGAAGCGGGGATCGAACAGTTCGCAGAAGCCGAAGGGGCCGTAGTCGAGGGTGTAGCCGCCGGCGGCACAGTTGTCGCTGTTGAAATTGCCCTGGCAGTAGCCCACCCGCATCCAGTTCGCCACCAGGGCGATGAGCCGCGCGCGGAACAGGCCCGCCAGCTCCACCACCTGCTCGCTGAATGCCAGATTCGGATCGATCTCCGCCCGGTAATTGCGCTCAATCAGGTGGGCCACGATCATCCGCAGCTCATTGAGCGCCTGGGGATGGGCCTGGCTGCGCACGCGGCGGGCGAACAGCTCCAGCTGGCCCACCCGCAGAAACGACGGCGCCACCCGGGTGGTGATGGCCGCCGGGTTGTCCACCAGGATGTCGGGATCGAACGAGCGGGAGTTCGCTGAGTACCAGGGTCTGCGCACCCGTTCCGCCTGCGACACATAGAGCGTGAGTGAGCGGGAGGTGGGCACCCCCAGGGCGTCCATGAACTCCTGGGCCAGAAACTCGCGCACGCTGGAACGCAGCACGGCGCGGCCATCAGCCCCGCGGCAATAGGGCGTGGGCCCGCCGCCCTTGAGTTGCATCTCCCAGCGCCGGCCGTTGAACACCCCTTCAAACACGGAAATGGCCCGGCCATCGCCATAGCCGTTGCCGGTGCCGAACGGACACTGCTGGATGTATTCGCTGCCGTAGATCGAGAGGGCATAGCCGGTGGCCCAGCCGAACGGGCGCATCGGCCCGGTGGCCACACTGATGTCGCCTGAAAACAGACGGAGAAACTGGTCGTCGTGGGCCAGCGCTTCGCTCAGGCCCAGCTCCTGGAACAGGGTGGTGCTGTGTGTCACGTACTCCGGCTCAGGCAGCGGCGTGGGCGCTACCGGCACGTAATGGCCGGAGTACACCTGGCGGGGCCGATGATCGCGGCCATCGCCGCTGGCCTGGGGATCCGCATGCAGCGACTCCAGCAGCGAGTAGTCGGCCCGTTGGGCAAACGCAGCGAACGTGGTGGTCTGCTCGGCTGTAGGCGCGGCTGTGGGCACGGTGGTGGGCACGGGTCTCCCGGGGGTTGCGCGGCCTGGGCCGGGCCCCGGCGCTGAGGCGCCCATCCTGGCGAACCTGCCGCCGGCAGGGGCGGCTCTGGGCTCACAGCCCGCGGCAGTCGTTGCGCAGATAGCCGAGGGCGATGCGTGCCTCGTTGCGCAGCCGGGAGGCCGCCGGGAAGCTCACGAGCAGGTCGGTGAAGGCGGGATCCGCCCCCAGGGCCCAGAGGGTGCGGGCCGCCAGGGCATAGCCCAGGCAGCGGTCCCTGGAGGCCCGTCGCGCCGCCCGCGCCAGCTCGTCTCCCTGCACCAGGGCCCGCTCGCAGCTGGCTGGCGTCGGCTTGGCGAAGCATGCCGAAGCCGCGGCGATCGCCGCCGGAGCCACCGCGGTGGCAGCAGGGGCAGGGCCGGCTCCGCCGGAGAGCGCAGCAGCGCTGAGGGGCAGCGCCGTGGGCTGGGGCAGCGACCCACAGGCCGGAGGGGGAGCGGGCCGGTTGCGGGCGGCGAGGGCGTCGCGCATCGCCTCGCTCTCCTCGCCGATGCCCAGGATTCCGAAGTACCCGGGCAGCTGCCGGCTGATCCAGGCGGCAGCGCCGAGGCTGCGGCAGCCCCGCACCGGATCGGGGATCCGCGGGCCCCCCTGCTGGCCTGGACACAGGGGCCGACTGGGACAGCGTTGGTCGTGGCCCTCACCGCCCAGGCGGAAATCGGGGCACGTGCAGCCCAGGCCCATCACCTGCTCCCGGCCCCAGCGCTCGAGAAAGTAGGCAGCGCCGGAGAGGGACCCGAGGCCCGCCGCGGCCGACTGGCGTGCCAGGGTGCGCTGCCGGTAGGCGTCGCAGCGTCGCGCCATTCGCTCCTGCTCCGCCGTCTCCTGGCGGCCCTCCACCCGGGCGACGCGCGTGAGCTGCATCATCTGCTCCGGGGTGAGCTCGTCGAAACGGCGGCCGAACCGCTGGCGGGCCAGGCGCTCCAGTTCCTGGAGAACGGGCGCGGCATTGGCCTCCACCATCTGCGACAGACGCGCGCAGTTAGCCTCCTCCTCGGCATCACCCGGCCTGATCTGGGCCGCCGCCGGGGAGAGCGGGATCGCCAGCAGGAGCAGCAGAGACAACCAACGCCACAGGAACGTCTGCATCGCCGAATGGGCCGCGACGGCGGGACCGGCCGATCGGCAGGATCCCGCCCACCAGTCTGTTCGGCCAGCCGGCAGGGCGGCAACGGGCCGCTCCCCCTACGTTGACTGCTTTCCCATGCTCCGTGAATGGCCAGGCTCGTGACGATCGCAGCCAGCAGCGCCCTGCAGAAGCTGGCCTGCCAGCAGGTGGCCAGCACGGTCGATCTGCAGTCGGTGTCCCAGCTCGACACCCTGCGCAAGGCCCTGGGCCTGGCACCGGAGGTGGATCCCATCGAGTCGTGCCGCGCCCTTGGCGTGCCGATGGAGCCCGGCTCTGCGGGCGAAGGCACTGGGAACAACGGCTCCGGCGGCTCCGCTGCAACCGGAGAAGGGGAGGGCGGCTCCAGCAAGACCGAAAACCAGTGAGGGCTCCCCTGCCCCCGGCGATGCTGGCTCGCCATGGCCTGCTTGCCGCTGTCGGCACCGCCTGGCTGCTGTCCGGCGCAAACCCGGCGCTGCGGGCGGAAACCTGGAAGAACTGCGCCTTCAACGACCGGCCGATCCGCTGCCGCGACAGCCACTCCGCCGATGGCACCGTGCGCATCGTGTGGGAGGACGGCCAGGCGATGACCTACCGACTGGTGAAGGAGGGCTTCCCCGTTTCCGTGCTGCGGGATTCCCTCGGCGGCACCTGGGAGCGGCAGGTGCTGATCCAGGGCAACGCTGTGTTCACCAACCCGGCCAACGGCAACCGGATCTTCGTGCCGCTGCGCTGAGCCACCGTTGCCCGCACCTGGCAGCGGAACGAGACCCTCCCATCCAGAGGGCCTTTACACACTGTTACAGTTAGCGTGAACTTGCGTAACGGGCATGTCTGATTCCTCCGCCCGCTTCGGCTTCAGCGCCTTCGCCGAAACCTGGAACGGCCGCCTGGCCATGCTCGGCTTCGTGATCGGCCTGGGCACCGAGCTGCTCACCGGCCAGGGCATCCTCTCCCAGATCGGCCTGGGCTGATCGCCATGGGCACCGACTACTCCGCAGCCATCGCCGGCGTCACCGCCCTGGTGATCCTGCTCACGGCCATGGCGGCCTTCGTTCTCTCCCGCCCCAGCGACCTCGCCCCGCGCGAACCCCGCTGACCAGCCCTGCACACCCCCGCATCACCGCCAGGCTGAACCGGGCGGCCCGGGGGTGGCGCGCTTCAACCGGCACTCCGTCCGGCGGCTGTCACCTGGCCACTATCACGCTTCCTGCTGGCCCTCCTCCAGAAAGGCGATCACCTCATCGCACCAGCGGATCCACTCCTGCTCGAACAGGATGCCGCGCCGGAGGGTGAGGTAGCGGTAGCGCTCCTGCAGCGGCAGCTCGGCCTGGCTGAGGAACAGAGCTTCCTTCTCCTGGTAAGTGGTCAACTGGCCGGCGTGCACGGCGCGGCGGCGCCGCACTTCCGCCAGCAGCTGATCGGGGTCGCCGTAGGGACCGCCGAGCACCTTCACCAGCAGGTCTTCCCGGATCGGCGTGGGCAGCGAGGGTTCGGCCGCCCACTGGCTCAATTCCCGCCGGCCCGCCTCGGTGATCGCATACACCTTGCGGTCGGGCTTGCCCTGCTGCGGCACCACGTGGCAGCGGGCCCAGCCGTTCTGCTCGATCCGCCCCAGCTCCCGGTAGATCTGCTGCTGGCTGGCCGTCCAGTAGCAGGCCATCGACTCCTCGAACTGCTTGCTGATGTCGTAGCCGCTGGCCTCCTTCTCGCAGAGCACCGTGAGGATCGTGTGCGCCAGGGCCATGGCAGGGGAGAGATCGAGGCGGCGGGTACCCGATCCTCCCCCAGCCGGCGGCGCCCGCGCTTGACCTACTCAATTTGTTGTGCATACACTGCCGCACATACTCAACCTGTTGGGTAATGAGTTCCGCGCCCACTGCCTCCGCGCCCACTGCCTCCGGCCTCGCCCATCCCCCGCCGCGGCCGCGGGCCTTGCACGGCTCGGTTCGCTGGCTGCGCTGGGGCCTGCCGCTGACCGCCGTCGCCGCCGGGGCCCTGGCTCTTTCGCTCAGCCTGCGGCCCCGCCCGGCCGCGATCCGGCCCCTGCCGGTGGCGGTGGTCACGGCCGAGCCGGTGCGCAGCTTCCGCACCACCCGCGCCTACACCGGCGAGGTGGTGGCGGGCCGCAGCAGCAGCCTGGGCTTCGAGCTGGGCGGCACCCTCGAGCAGGTGCTGGTGGAGGAGGGCGACCGGGTGGCCAGCGGTGAGCCCCTGGCCCGCCTCGACCGCCGCCGCCTGCAGGCCCAGCGTCAGCAGGCGGCGGCCCAGCGCCAGCAGGCCCTGGCCGGGGTGGAGGAGGTGCGTCAGCAGCTGGTGCTGGCCGAGCTGCAGCGCGAACGGCGCCGCCAGCTGCTCGCCCAGGGCGCCATCGCCCGCGAGGA
>JBIKUY010000144.1:0-5534 GCA_044347355.1 Prochlorococcaceae cyanobacterium
GGCCGCCAGGTCGGCAGCAACCTGCAGGTCGCTGTCCGCCGCCGCCGTGGCCGAGCTTTTGAGCACCACATGGCTCCCGGGCAGCTCCTGGGCGTGGAACCAGAGGTCGCCGCGGCGGGCCTGCCGAAAGGAGATCCACTCGTTTTGGCGGTGATTCCGGCCCACCTGCACCACGACGCCCGATCCGGTTCGCACCTCCAGGGGACTGGGGGTGCCCCGTGCCGCCTCAAGGGCCCGCCGCTGGCGCCTCCCGGGCCGGGTGGAGCGGCCCAGCAGCTCCTCCAGTTCTTCGCGCAGGGCCTCCAGTTGGGCCACGCTCTCGGCCTGGTCGAGGTAGGTGAGGCTGGCTTCGATCGCTGCCAGGTGCTGGTGGTGCTGATCCAGGCGTGGCGTGATCGCCGCCACGGAGCGACGCAGCTTGCGGGCCCGGTGGTAGAGCTTCTGGGCGTGGTCGATGCACTGGCGGCTTGGCTGGCGCTGGCTGAGCAGGGCATCGGCCTCCTGTTGCAGCGCGTCGCTGCCAGCCGCGGCCGCCAGGAGGGCCTCCTGGGCGCTGGCCTGCCGGGCCTGCTGGTCGGCCAGCTTGCGCAGCTGCTGCTCCAGTTGCTGGCGGCTCTCCCGCAAGTCCCGCGCGGCCAGATGCGCGCCGTAGTAGCTGGCGATGCCGCGGTTGATGGGCAGGTCGCTGGCGTTGGCCTGGTCTGCGGGGCTGGCGGAATCTCCGGCTGCGCCATGCTCCGCCGTGGCCCAGCAGCGGTAGCCCGTGGCTGTGAGCTGCCAGCCAAACCGCTCGGCCTCCAGGGCCGCCAGCCAGCTCTGCCAGGCCTGCCAGAGCTGCTGCCACTGCTGTTCCGTGAGCCTGTGCACCGGCTGCTCTAGCCAGGGTTCGGGCACCAGCTGGCGGGCCAGGGCTGGACTGATGCCCAGAAAGGCATCGCGCAGCCCCCGCTCCAGGGGCAGCGGCAGCAGCAGCAGGCGCTGCTGCCAAGCGGCAAAACAGGGGGCGGTGCTGGCGGGCTCGCCGGCGGCGGGCGGCGGCGCCTGGTAGGTGTCGCCGGTGCCGATCGGCCGCAGGCGCGACTGGGCTGGTTTCACCTGCCGCGCCACGGCCACCACGCGGTCGTCGCTGTCGAGCAGGAACAGGTTGCTGTGGCGCCCCATCAGCTCGATCACCAGGCGCTTCTCCACGGACTCGCCCGGTCGCCGGGCGAAACCGAGGCTCACGATCCGCTCCCAGCCTGGCTGTTCGAGGCTGGTGAGGGCCAGGCCCCGCAGGCCGTGCTGGAGCTGCTGGGCCAGGGTGCTGCCCTCCCCCTGGCGGGGGGGCGGGGCAATGGCATGCACCCGGGCCGCCTCCGCCTGCCAGCACAGCTCCAGCCATTGGATGCCGCCCAGATGGCGCAGCCCCAACTGCAGGCTGTGGCTGCTGCCCTGCTGGGCCTTTTCAAAACGACTCGGCAGCAGTAGGCCCCGCCACTCGCTCAGCACAGCCCGCAGGCTGGTGAGGTCCATCGGTTGCAGCCTCACCATCGCCTCAAGGAGTGCTCCAGGGGGTGCCCCTACTCTGCAGTCCACCCCTGCAGCAGCAATGGCCCGTCTCACCGTGATCACCGGCCCCAGCGGGGTGGGTAAGGGCACGCTCGTCAGCCAGTTGCTGGCCCGCCATCCGCGCATCTGGCTGTCGGTATCGGCCACCACGCGGGCCCCAAGACCCGGCGAGGTGGAGGGGGAGAGCTATTTCTTTCTCAGTCGTGAGCGCTTTGAGCAGCAGGTGGCAGCTGGCGGCTTCCTGGAGTGGGCCGAGTTCGCAGGCAACCTCTACGGCACCCCGCGCGAGCCAGTGGAGCAGCACCTGGAGGCGGGGCAGCCCGTTCTGCTGGAAATCGAGTTGGAGGGGGCCCGCCAGGTGCGTCGCAGTTTCCCCTCCGGCTTTCAACTGTTGATCAAGCCCCCCAGCTTGGAGGAGTTGGAGCGTCGGATCCGCGGGCGGGGCACCGATGCCGAAACGGCGATCCTGCGGCGCTTGGAGCGGGCGCGGGTGGAGCTGGCAGCCGAGAGGGAGTTCGACGCCACCCTGGTGAACGGCGACCTTGAGCAGGCCCTGGCCGAGCTGGAGCAGCTGATGCAGCTGCAGGGCGCCCAGACCTCCTAGGCAGCGGTGGAGTTGACCCAAGACCCCGCATGGCGGAGGCTTCCAAGGCAGCCCACACCCAACAGCAGCCATAAAAAAGCGGCCCCAAAGAGCCGCTATTGAAATGCTGAGGGGGTACTGCTCAGAGGGGATGGAAGAGCAGGTCGGGGAAGAAGCGGTTGAACTCGATCAGGATTCCGGCGGTGATGGTGAACCAGATGGCGGAAAACACCGGAGCGGTGGTGAGGAATTTTTTCATCGTCTGGAGCTGGGTGGATGGGACGGATTGAGAGTTGGATCAGCGAGGCGAGACGGTGATCTTGTCGTCAGACTCGGTGAGCTTCTTGCTGGTGAGTTCGCCGAAGGCTGCCAGGGGCCAGCGGGCGGCGGCCAGGGTGCTCTTGAAGGCCAGGGGCACATCAATCTGGATCTCCCGCATGGTGGCGTCCTTGCTGCCGCGGATCGCCATCAGGTAGGTACGGCCTGCCCAGCCGATGCAGCCGGCGATGTAGAGGAAGGAAATGCCAGGGATCAGGAAGTCGCCTGCATGGCTCCAGCGGCCATCCACGATGAGGTGGGGTAAGCCATCGGTGCCGCAGAGGGCTTGGCTGTACATCTCGAAACGGGCCTTGGCCTGGTCGGTTTTGGCGCCGGCGGCGCGCTGCTGGAAACGGGGGCTTTCGGCGCAGGGGGTGAGGCCGGCAACGGATGCGTCAGCCTTTGCGACGGGTGCAAAGCCAAACAGCAGGAAGGCGGAAAGCAGAACCGCGCACAGGCGGGGGAAAAGACGGCGCATCGCGGTGCAGGATGTCACTCGCGGACAGTAAGGGCGTCAAGGGGGTGGCATGGCGACGGTTCTGGCGCTCGAAACAAGTTGTGACGAGTCGGCGGCGGCCATCGTGCGCGACACAACTGTGCTGGCCAGTGCCGTGGCCTCCCAGGTGGAGGAGCACGCCCGCTGGGGCGGTGTGGTGCCGGAGATCGCCTCCCGCCGCCATGTGGAGGCCCTGCCCCAGCTGATCGCGCGGGTGTGCGGCGAGAGCGGTGTGCCGGTGGCGGCGGTGGATGCGGTGGCCTCGACCGTGGCCCCGGGGCTGGTGGGGGCCCTATTGGTGGCCTCGGTCACGGGGCGCACCCTGGCGCGGCTGCACGACAAGCCCTTCCTGGGCATCCATCACCTGGAAGGGCATCTGGCTTCGGTGCAGCTGGGCGAGCCCCTGCCGGAAGGTCCTTACTTGGTGCTGCTGGTGAGCGGCGGCCACACCGAGCTGGTGCGGGTGGAGGGCCCGGGCTCGTATACCCGCCTGGGCCGCAGCCACGACGATGCCGCCGGCGAGGCCTTCGACAAGGTGGCACGGCTGCTGGGGCTGGGCTATCCCGGTGGCCCCGCCATCGAGGCCGCTGCTGTGGAGGGGGATCCAGCCCGCTTTCCGTTGCCCAAGGGCCGTATTTCCCTGCCCCAGGGTGGCTTTCACCCCTACGACTTCAGCTTCAGCGGCCTCAAGACCGCCATGTTGCGCCAGGTGCGAGCCCTGGAGGAGGCTGCGGTGGCGGGCGGCGAGGCCTTGCCCGTGGCCGATCTGGCGGCCAGCTTCGAGCAGGTGGTGGCTGAGGTGCTGGTGGAACGCAGCTGCCGTTGTGCCAGCGACCATGGCCTAGGCACGCTGGTGCTGGTGGGGGGCGTGGCTGCCAACGGGCGACTGCGGGACCTGTTGGAGCGGCGTTGTCGCCGCGATGGGCTGCAATGGCGCCTGGCCCCCCTGGCCTACTGCACCGACAACGCGGCCATGATCGGCGTGGCGGCCTGCCAGCGCCTGGCTGCGGGGCAGGTGAGTAGCCCGGGGTTGGGGGTCGCGGCGCGCCTGCCCCTGGAGCGGGCCGATTGCCTTTACGAAACGCAGGCGGCCTTTTAATCCGCTTAGGGTGGTTTGAGATTGATCTCTCGCTTCCGCCGCCATGGCCTCTGCGAAGACCTCCCAGGCAGAGCAGCCCGCCGCTGAAGAGCTTCCGGCTGAATTGGTCCCTGATCAGCCCACTTTTGCCGAGCCCTGCCCAGCGGAGCCGGTGAGCGCCACCGAACTCAACGCCTGGCGTCGGGGCTTCACCCCCCAGGCTGAGATTTGGAATGGTCGCCTGGCGATGCTGGGTCTCTCCCTTGGCCTGGGGGTTCTGTTGATTGCCCGTCTCACCTTCCGTTGAGCCCCCCGGCTCACCTAGGTGTTGTGGGTGCGGATCAGGTGCGTCCCCGCAGGGCCTGGGCCAGTTCGTTGGGTTTCAGGCTCTGGGCCAGCGCGTTCTCGGCCTCAACCCGGCCCTCCTCCACCAGCTTCAACAGGGCCTGATTGGCGGTCTGCATGCCATCAAAAGCACTGCGGCCCATGATGTCTTCGATTTCATCCAGTTCGCCCTTGAGGATGTAGTCCTTGCAGGCGTCGGTGTTGATCAGGATGTCGTGGAACGCGCAGCGTTTGCCGTCGGTGGTTTTGAGCAGGCCCTGGGAAATCACCCCGAGCAGCGTTTCGGACACGGCTCGGCGCACGCTGTCCTGCTCGTTGGGGGGGAACATCCCCAGGACCCGCTCGACGGTTTTTACGGCTGAATTGGTGTGCAGCGTGCCGAACACCAGGTGGCCGGTCTGGGAGGCCTCCAGGGCAGTGGTGAGAGTTTCCCGATCGCGGATCTCGCCAATCAGGATCACGTCCGGATCCTCCCGCAGGGCCGCCCGCAGGGCGTTGTGGAACACCTTGGTGTGCTCGCCCACCCCCCTGTGTCGGATCAGGGACTGACGACTGTCATGCACGAATTCCACCGGGTCCTCGATCGTGAGGATGTGGCGCGCCATGTTGCCGTTGATCCAGTCGATCATCGCCGCAAGGGTGGTGCTCTTCCCTGAGCCAGTTGGGCCGGTAACCAGCACGAGGCCTTTGGGGCGTGAGGAGAGCTCCCGCAGCACCGGCGGCAGGTTGAGGTCCTCCAGGGTGGCGATCTTCTGGGGGATCAGGCGCAGCACCATCGCTGGGCCGCGCAGCGTCATCATCAGGTTGATGCGCACCCGCACAAATGGGAAGGCATGGGAGCCGTCATATTCCAGATCACGCAGAAAGCCGTCCAGATCGGCCGCGCCGAGCATCTCCCTCACCCAGCTGATGAAGGTGGGCTGGTCGGTGAGCGGCCAACCGGTGCGCACGATGTCGCCCCGGTTGCGGAAGCGGGGCTCCTCACCCACTCCCAGGTGCACGTCGGAGTGGTTCTGGTCGAAGGCGATCCGCACGATCTCCTGCAGGGTCTGCGGTTGGGCCCCCAAAGCTGCGTTGGTCTGGGCTGATGCCGGCGGCGGCGCGCCCATTGGCGCACGGAATGGTGAGGGGGGAAACGGGGACGGAGGAAAGAGGGAGCTTGTCAT
>JBIKUY010000258.1:0-3832 GCA_044347355.1 Prochlorococcaceae cyanobacterium
TCCGCCCCAGCTTCGCCGCTTGCAGGGCTCCTGTCAGCTTCTGTCTGCGTCTGGGACCTCCGTAGAATCCCACCACTTGCCCCCGGACGCCGGTGTCCCTGCCCCTGGTCACGATCGTGCTCGGCACCCGGCCGGAGGCGATCAAGCTGGCCCCGGTGATTCTGGCCTTTCAGCAAACTCCTCAATTCCGCACCCGAGTGGTGCTCACCGGCCAACATCGCGAGATGGTGAGCCAGGTGATGGAACTGTTCGGCCTGGCGGCCGACCATGACCTGGCGCTGATGGCGCCTAAACAGACCCTCACCCACATCACCTGCGCGGCCCTGCAGGGTCTCAAGGAGGAGTTTGCAAACCACCGGCCGGATCTGGTGCTGGTGCAGGGCGACACCACCACGGCCTTCGCCTCGGCCCTGGCGGCCTTCTACGAACAGATTCCGGTGGGCCATGTGGAGGCCGGCCTGCGCACCGACAACCTGCTCGATCCCTTCCCGGAGGAGGCCAATCGGCGGCTGATCTCCCAGCTGGCCCAGCTGCACTTCGCCCCCACCCAGCGCTCGGCGGCCAACTGCCGTGCCTCAGGCGTGGTGGGGGAGGTGTTGGTCACGGGCAACACGGTGATCGACGCCCTGCTGCAGATGGCCGAGCAGGGCCCGCGGCTCGACCTGCCCGGTCTCGATTGGCAGGGCCAGCGGGTGATCCTGGCCACCGTGCACCGGCGGGAGAACTGGGGCGAGCGTCTGGGCGAGATCGGCACCGGCTTCCTTCAGGTGCTGGAACGCTTCCCGGACACGGCTCTACTGCTGCCGCTGCACCGCAACCCCACCGTGCGTGAGCCGCTGCAGGCCCTGCTGGGCACCCACCCACGCGCCTTCCTCACCGAACCCCTCGACTATGACCAGCTGGTGGCGGCGATGCGGGGTTGCACGTTGGTGCTCACCGATTCCGGCGGCCTGCAGGAGGAGGCTCCCGCCCTCGGCAAGCCTGTGCTGGTGCTGCGTCGCACCACCGAGCGGCAGGAGGCGGTGGACGCCGGCACGGCGCGACTGATCGGCACCGCTGCCGCCGACATCCTGGCCGAGGCCAGCACCCTGCTCAGCGATTCCGAGGCCTATGAGGCGATGGCCCGGGCTGTCAATCCGTTCGGCGATGGCCAGGCGAGTGGCCGCATCGTGGCCTCGGCCCGTTCCTTCCTGGGGGTCTGATCAGCTGCGTCGCTTGGCCCAGGGGGGCAGGTCGATGAAGATCCGTGTTCCCGGCTTCACGCCGGAGAGGATCTCGGTGTCCTTGCCACCGCTGGTGCCCAATTCAACAGCCTGGAAGGTGGGCTGGCGGTCCTTGCCCACCAGCAGCAACCCAGGCTGGCCGTTTTCGGTGACGATCGCCACGGTGGGCACCAGGGTGCGCGCCTGGAGCAGGCCGGTCTGGAAGCCAACATCGGCGGTCATACCGATGCGTAGATCGGGGGTGGGCTCCACGAACTCCAGATACACGTCGAAGGAGGTGACGTTGTTCTGCTTCACGGCCCTGGGAGTGATCCGTTTCACCCGAGCGGCAAAACGGCGATCGGGGAAGGCGTCAACCCGCACGCTGGCCGGCTGGCCCTCGCGCACCCTGCCGATGTCGCTCTCGGGCACCTTCGCCACCACTTCCAGCCCCTGGGAGAGCTCCACGATGGAGGAGCTGGTGGCACCGGCGGTGGCGGACGCGGTGGTGGTGGGGGTGACGAAGGCACCGGGATCGGCGAAGCGCTGGGTTACGACGCCGGTGAAGGGGGCCCGCACGATAAGGTCGGCCTGCTCCACGCGGCGGGCTTCGAGCCGCTGGCGGGCGGCGTTCACAGCGGCCTGCTCCACCAGGAAGGTGCTGCGCACGGTGTTGTAGTCGCTGAGGCTGATGGCGTTCTGGCGGTAGAGACGCTCGTTGCGCTCCAGCTCGCTGCGGCTGCGTGCCACCTGGGCTTCGGCGGAGATCACCTGGGCCTTGAGCTCCTGCAGGCGTTCCTGCAGGTCGCCGGCATCCATCCGCGCCAGGGGCTGTCCAGCTTCCACCCGGTCACCCTCCTCCACGAACAGCTCCTCCAGGATTCCCTGGCGCTTTGGACTCACGTTCACCCGCTGTTCGGCCTCTAGCTCGGCTGAGGCGTTCACCACCCCGGGCAGGTCGCCAGAGCGCGCCAGCACGGTGTAGGGCTCGATGTTGGCCTCGGCCGTGCTTCGTTGCCTCAGCCACAGGCCGCCGCCGCCGAGCAGCAGGCCGGTGGCCAAGGCACCCGCCCACAACCGGCGCCGGCGCCACCAGGGCCTTGGTTGCAGGCCCGCTGCGGCATCGCTGGCTCCGTTGGGCCGCGGCGCGCCGGAGCGGCCATTGCGGTTGGGCAGCGCCGTGGGCGGGCGGTGCGGGGTCGTGCTGGCGGGAGTACGGCTATGAATCGGCCTGGCGATCACTGTGTCCAGTCTCGCGCCCTTGCCCCGCGACTGCGGCGCACCGGGCACCCGACCCGCCGGACGGTGGCCCCATAGATTTCAAGCATGCTCAAAGCCGGAATCGTCGGGCTGCCCAACGTGGGCAAGTCGACCTTGTTCAACGCCCTGGTGGCCAACGCCCAGGCCGAAGCCGCCAACTATCCCTTCTGCACGATCGAGCCCAACTCGGGCATCGTGTCGGTGCCGGATCCCCGGCTGCAGCAACTGGCCGCCCTCAGCTCCAGTCGGGAGACCATCCCCACCAAGGTGGAGTTCGTGGACATCGCCGGTTTGGTGAAGGGTGCCAGCCAGGGCGAGGGCCTGGGCAACAAGTTCCTGGCCAACATCCGCGAAGTGGACGCGATCGTGCACGTGGTGCGCTGCTTCGAGAACGACGACGTGATCCACGTGAGCGGCTCGGTGGGCCCGGCCCGCGATGCCGAGGTGATCAATCTGGAGCTGGGTCTGGCCGATCTGGCCCAGGTGGAGAAGCGGCGCGAGCGGCTGAAGAAGCAGGTGCGCACGAGCAAGGAGGCCCAGGCCGAGGATGCCGCGCTCGAGCGCATCCAGGCGGTGCTGGAGCAGGGCGGCGCGGCCCGCAGCGTTGAACTGACGGCCGAGGAGGCCGGCATGGTGAAACCCCTGGGGCTGCTCACTGCCAAGCCGATCATCTACGCCACCAACGTGAGCGAGGACGACCTGGCCTCAGGCAATGCCTACTGCGAGGAGGTGGCGGCCCTGGCCGAACAGGAAGGGGCCGGCACGGTGCGGATTTCGGCCCAGGTGGAGGCCGAATTGATCGAGCTACCCGAGGAGGAGCGCGCTGAATTCCTGGCGGGACTGGGCGTGGAGGAGGGCGGCCTGCAGAGCCTGATCCGTGCCACCTATGCCCTGCTCGGCCTGCGCACCTACTTCACCACCGGCGAGAAGGAAACCCGTGCCTGGACGATCAAGGCCGGCATGACCGCCCCCCAGGCCGCCGGCGTGATCCACACCGACTTCGAGCGCGGTTTCATCCGCGCCCAGACGATTGGCACCCAGCAGCTGCTGGAGGCGGGTTCCCTGGCCGAAGCGCGCAACCGGGGCTGGCTGCGGGCCGAGGGCAAGGAGTATGTGGTGGCCGAGGGCGACGTGATGGAGTTCCTATTCAACGTGTGATGCGATGCCGCGCTGATCAAGCGTTCCGAACAGGATGGGGGCGCTGGCCTTGCTTCATGGGCGCTTCGTTTCAGGGGCGCTCAGAGATATCCAGGCACAGCACATAGGTAGAGCCGTTGTTATGGGGCAATGTCATGGTCACGGTGCGGCAGAGGTTGCCGGTGGCCATGCTGATGTAGCTATCAGTGGTGAATTGTGAGAGTCCCGTGTCC
>JBIKUY010000248.1:0-3934 GCA_044347355.1 Prochlorococcaceae cyanobacterium
GAGTGGTCAGTACCGTCGCCGGATGGGGCAAACAGCCGGTTCGTCCTTGCCTGATGGCTGACACCCAGATGGGTGGCGCCGATCTGCTGTCCCTGGCCATCGAGGAGGTACACCGCCTCAAGATCTGCTTCCCGTTCGATGATCGAGGCCAGAACGGCAGCGAAGTCTCGGGGTGAGCGTCTTCGCAGAGTGCGCTTGCTCCACTCGGTGAGGGTCTTCAGCCGTTGCCCAAAAAGATGGCGTTGCTGCAGGTTTGAAACCGCTTGCTGGCGCAGGCGTCCACAGGCGGCCAGGAGCCGGGGATCATTCTCCCCGATGCTCAAGAGCTCGGCTGGCAGTGGTTTGCTGAACACATAGCCCTGGAACAGCTCGATGCCGAGGGCGGCACAGCTATCCACCTCATCCAACGTTTCCACGCCTTCGGCAAGCACAAGGGAGCCAATGCCTTTTCCGAGTTTGGCAAGCGCTTTCACGGTTTGCTGTTGCACGAAGTTGCGATCCAGGCCGCTGATCAAGCTGCGATCCAACTTGATGATGTGGGGCTTGAGCTGGGCGATACGCGCCAGGTTGCTGTGGCCAGCTCCAAGATCATCCAGCGCGATCAGAAAGCCGTGGCTGCGGTGATGCTCGACGAAGCGGCTCAGGGCCTTGCCATGGCGCACCAGGCTCTCATTGATTTCAATGACGACGTCCTGGGGATCGACGCCAGCGCTGCGGGTGGCTTGGAGCAGCACGCCGGAGCCCTCAACGCCGGCATCAATCACCGAGGCCTCGAAGTTGAGGAAAAGCAGCGGTTTCGGCGTCGGGCCTGGTGCGATCGGAAGGCGCGCATAGCTGGCCAGTGCCTGTTCGCGGCACAGTCGGTCGAGTTGGAGCAGGCAACTGGTGTCCTGGGCGATGGCAAAGGCTCGCTTCACGCTGAGTGCATCGGGCCGGGCGAGGGCTTCAATGCCGATGATTCGCTTTTGCTTGATATTGAAGATCGGCTGAAACGCGATCTTCAGGGCTCCCTGGCCCAGTGCGTTCTCAAGTGGGCTGAATGGGGTGTCTGACAAAAGCTTGAAGACGCAACCCAGTGCAGTGAGATTGGTCGGTTAGTTTATTCCATTCCGTATCGAGCGGTGCTATTTGGATGGTGCTGTTCGCGTGTGATCAATCAGACTGCTCCTGTTCCATGTCAGCCTTGCTTCACCTGAGTTCGGCAGGCATCGCGAGCGATCAGCGAAAATCAAGCCATGAACGTTGGTCTGCCATGAGCCCCTCCCAGGACGACTCCACCCCGGTGACCAGCACCCCGGGGAACGATGCAGCTGGCCCTGGCGAGCATCCCCACGACTTCGAGGTGCAGAGAGAACTGCACAAGCAGATCCGCAACGATCCCGACTACGACGACTGGGAGTACGGCACCGAGCCCCTGCCCAAGGAGGCCTGGGTCAGCCCCCCAGCTCCACCGGCCTGAGCCGCTTGGCCAGGTTGAAGCCGGCCAGGCAAAGCAGAGTGAACAGCAGCCACAGGCCGCCGCCATGGCCCTGGCGATCGAGAGCCAGGCCTGCCAGCGGCGGCGCCAGCAGGCTGCTGAGGGCGAAGCACTGGGAGAACAGGGCCATGGCCAACCCCTGATGCTCCGCAGGTGTGAGGTCGATCACCGCTTCCGTGGCGGTGGGCAGAAACGCCGCCAGCCCGAGGGCCAGGGGCAACTGGGCTAGGGCCACCAGCCATAAGCCCTGGCTGGAGAGGGCGGAGAAGGCCAGCACGGCCGTACCCAGCGCAAAGCAGGCCATGCTCAGGCCCAGGCCGGTGGCCACCGGCCGGCGGG
This sequence comes from Prochlorococcaceae cyanobacterium, assembly GCA_044347355.1. Lineage (GTDB taxonomy): Bacteria > Cyanobacteriota > Cyanobacteriia > PCC-6307 > Cyanobiaceae > NIES-981. The sequence goes on from JBIKUY010000248.1 coordinate 1,817, forward strand.
CCAGCCACTGCCCCACCGGCCACTGCAGCAGCAACAGCAGACCCAGCTGCAGGCCGATCAGCAGGGCTCCCAGTCCCGCCGGCATGGCGGCCCGGCGCAGGCCGCCGCGCACCAGATCCAGGGGCAGGGCGCTCTGCATCAGGGCCGGCAGAGCGGTGGCCAGCAGGGTGATCAGCAGCACCGGCAGCAGGGGGGGCAGCCATTGGCGCCAGGCCGTGCCGGTGCCCCTGTTGCTGCGGCGGGCCGGCGGGTCGGGCAGCCGCCGCAGCAACAGCAGCAGCACCATCGCGCTGAGGCAGAGCATGTCGAGCACGTAGATGCCCCGCAACTGGCCGCGGCTGGCGAGCAGGGCTCCGATCAGGGCCCCTAGGGCCACGCCGGCGGCATCGGCGGTGCGGGCTAGAGCAAATCCCCGGGCCGAGGGGATCGACCGGTCGCCATTGCTGCAGCCGAGGGGGATGGCCAGTTCGATGGCGGGCCAGTAGAGCCCCATGGCGACGCCCATCAGCACCTGGCCCTGGGCATAGGCGGGGAAACTGCGGGCGCCGATCAGGCTGCTGTCGGCTGCCAGGGCCGCGAAGCAGGCCAGCAGCACCGGGATGCCGCAGTTCACGCCCCGGTCGAGTAGCAGGCCACTGAGGAATCGTCCCAGGGTGCCGGCCAGGGCAGCGATGGCCAGGCCGAGGGTCACGCTGGAGGCACTGAAGGCCTCCTGGTGAAACACCAGGGGGGTGAGGTAGAGCACGGCGCCGGCGCCGATCGAGCCGACCAGGCGGAGACTGGCCACCTCGCGCAGGCGCACGGGAAACTGGAGCCACCAGGCCAGTCCCCATATCCGGCGGCCTGTCATCCCGTTCGCTGCCGTTGCCAAACCGCCGCTGCCTGTCTGCATTGGGCGCCAGTCTGCTGGTGTTGCTGTCCTGGGGCGGGTGGCCGCCGGCACGGGCTGCCGATGAACTGCTGGTGCAGATCGAGGGCCTGGAGATCCCGATCGACCTGGCGGAGCTGGAGGCCTGGAGTCGCGAGCCCGACCAGCAGCGGGGCAGCCAGGTGGTGTGGCTCAACCTCCTCGACGCTCAGGCCCGCCTGGGCCTCAGCCGGTTGCTGCGGGCGCCCCTGCTGCTCGACCGCAGTTTCGGTCGGGAACTGCTGCAGAGCTGGACCGGCCAGCCGCTGCTGCGGGAAGCGGGTGGTTTGCTGCAGGGGGTGGACGGCGAAAACCTGGCGCCGCAGCTGCTGGCCACGCTGCAGCTGCTGTTCGATCGCCAGAGCGAGGTATCCAGCCTTGATCTGCTGCGTGCCCTGCCCACGGAGCGCTTGGTGCTGCGGGTGGACGGACTGCTTGATCTGGCCGCCATGCTGCGCGACCAGCTCCGTTACCAGGCCGCCGCGATCAACGCCCTGCGGGGTCAGCCCTTGCCGCTGCGCCGATCCAGCCCGCTGCTGCCCCGGGGCCAGCAGTGGGTCAGGCCCCAGGAGCAACTCCTCACGGTGGCCCATCGGGCCGCTCCCGTGCCCATGGAGCTGTGGCCAGCCAAGGGCGGTGGCGATCATCGCCCCCTATTGGTTCTGATGCCCGGCCTGGGGGGCAGCTCCAGCCAGCTGAGCTGGCTGGCCGGCGCCCTGGCCCAGCGCGGCTGGCCGGTGGTGGTGGTTGAGCATCCCGGCAGTGATGAGGAGGCGATGAAGGCCTCTCTGGAGGGAGCGGCGCCACCGCCCGGAGCCGAGTCCGTGCCGGCCCGGCTGGCCGATCTGCAGGCCGTGCTGGTGGCCCGGCGTGAGGGCCGCCTGGGGCTGGTGGGCGATTCCAGGCCCGAGGATGGGGTGGTGCTGATCGGCCATTCGCTCGGCGGGCTGGCGGCACTGATGGCGGCTGGCCTGGTGCCGGAGGCAGGGCTGGGTCAGCGTTGCGAGCAGGCCCTGGTGGCTCTGCCCCTCACCAATCTCTCGCGCCTGTTGCAGTGCCAGCTGCCCACGATTACCGGTGATGGCAGCCCGGATGGGTCCGTGCCGGAGCCGGACACCGCGGAGCTGCCGCAGCTGGCGGGCCAACCCCTGCGTGGGGTGGTGACCTTCAACAGTTTCGGCAGCCTGCTTTGGCCGCAGCGGGGCTTGACG
>JBIKUY010000286.1:0-3506 GCA_044347355.1 Prochlorococcaceae cyanobacterium
CCCGGTATTCGATGTCGATCTCTTCCAGGGTTTCGATGTGCTCGCTCACGAAGCTGATCGGCACCACCACCAGGTCCTTCACCCCCTGGGCCCCGAGGTCGTGGAGCGCGTCGTCGGTGTAGGGACGCAGCCACTCCACCGGCCCCACCCGGCTCTGGTAGGCCAGGGTGAAGGGATTGGCGTGGCCCAGGTCCTGCTCGAGCCGCTGCATGATCAGCTGGGCGCAGGCCTCGATCTCGCTCTGGTAAGGGTCGCCGGCTTCGGCCACGTAGCTCTTGGGCACCCCGTGGGCACTGAAGAACACGTGGGCGGTGGCGGGATCGGGGCAGGCCTGGATCTCGCGGGCGATCAGCCCGGCCATGGCGCCGATGTAGCCGGGGTCGTCGTAGTAGCTGCGGATGCAGCGGATCGGCAGGCGGGCGAAGGCGGGATCGGCCTGGCGCAACCGCTGCAGCTCGCGGAAGCTGGAGCCGCTGGTGCTGATCGAGAAGTGGGGGTAGAGGGGCAGCACCACCACCTCCTCCACGCCATCGGCCTTGATGTCCCCCACCGCCGACTCGGTGAAGGGGTGCCAGTAGCGCATGGCCACGTAGCTGGTGGCCTCGATGCCGCGCTGGCGCAGGCTGCTCTGGAGTTCGCGGGCCTGCTGCTCGGTGATGCGGCGCAAGGGGGAACCGCCGCCGATGGAGCGGTAGGCCTCCTGCGACTTGCCCGCCCGCAGGCTGCTGATCAGCCAGGCGAGCGGCTTCTGCAGGGCCGGATTGGGCAGCCGGATGATCTCGGGATCGGAGAAGAGGTTGTACAGAAACGGGCCAACGTCCTGAATCCGCTCCGGACCTCCCAGATTCAGCAACAGCACGCCAACCTTGGCCATGCCTTCATTCCATAGGGCGCACCGCTGAGAGCGTAACGCTGGGCCCCCGGTAGCAGGGGGTGCCCGCTGGACACTCCCCTGGGCCATCGATAGGGTCGGGCCGCCACCGGAGAGGGCCACCATCCATCTCCACAGCCCCGCCAGCAGCTCCAGCAGGGCCCCCGGCCGCGCCCCGGCGAGCGATGGCGACACGGCCCTGCACCCGCTCGACCCACTCCTGGCAGCCCACAACGCGGGCCTGGCCAGCGCTGGTGTAACCCTGCGGATTGAGCGCCGCGGGGAGCGCCTGGGTCTGCGGGGTCCCCTGCCCAGTCGGGGGGCCGCCACGGGCTCCAGCGTGCAGCGCATCAGCCTGGGACTGCCGGCCAGCGAGGCCGGCCTGGCCGAGGCGGGCCGCCAGCTGCGCCAGGTGCTGGCGGAGCTGCAGCGCCAGCAGTTCGACTGGCAGCGCTGGGGACGGCCGGCCCGCTCCCCAGCGGCAGCGCCTCCCGCCCCCAAGCCGACGCCCAACAGCCCCCTGGAGCAGCAACTGCAGGCTTTTGAGCAGGCCTTCAAGGCCGACCCCGCCCGCCGCCCCAATCCCGCCGGCAGCCGCACCACCTGGACGGCCGCCTACCGGCCCTACCTGCGGCGGCTGAGCCAAGCGGCAGCCAACGGTGGCGCCCGCCAGCTGAACACGGCGCTTCTGGAGCAGGTGCTGGAGAGCTATCCCCCCGGCAGCCGCAGCCGCCAGCAGTGCAGCACCGCGCTGGGGGCCTTGGCGCAGCACCTGCAGCTGGAGCTGCCCAGGGACTGGCGGCAGCGGGCGGCGGGCTATGGCCTGCACAGGGCCCAGTTCCGCCAGCTGCCGAGCGACAGCCAGATTCTGGAATGGCAGGAGCAGATTCCCAATCCAGCCTGGCGGCTGGCCTACGGCCTGATGGCCACCTACGGCCTGCGCAACCACGAGGTGTTCTTCTGTGATCTCTCAGCCCTGGCCCCGGGCGGCGACAAGGTGATCCGGGTGCTGCCCACCAGCAAAACGGGCGAGCACCAGGTGTGGCCGTTCCGGCCGGAATGGGTGGAGCGCTTCGAGCTGGAGCGGCTGGGGCGCGATCCAGGGCTGCTGCCGGCGGTGCGCACCGACCTCAGCCGCACCACCCTGCAGCAGGCGGGGCGGCGGGTGGCCGAGCAGTTCAAGCGCTACGCCATGCCAATCACCCCCTACGACCTGCGCCACGCCTGGGCGGTGCGCACGATCCACGTGGGTCTGCCCGACACGGTGGCGGCCCGGATGATGGGCCACTCGGTGGCGATCCACACCCGCACGTATCACCACTGGATCACCCGCCGGGACCAGCAGCAGGCAGTGGATGCGGCCCTGGCCCGCCAGAGTGCGGCGGTTCCACAGCTGCGACACCCTTGAGAGAATCAGCGGCACTCCCCAACCAGCCAGCGGCCCAGATCGAAACCGGCCTCGACCAGCTGGCAGACGAACTTGGCCCCGGCGGCGAGCTGGCCCCCGAGCGCGACCAGGAGGCCTACCGCAAGCGCATGGCCCGTCGCCAGGAGGTGCAGCGCCAGCGCGTGGGCGAGCGCAATCTGGAGAAGGGGCTGGTGCTGGTGTTCACCGGCGACGGCAAGGGCAAGACCACCGCGGCACTGGGGCTGGTGCTGCGCACCCTGGGCCACGGCGACGCGGTGGCGGTGGTGCAGTTCATCAAGGGCGGCTGGCAGCCCGGCGAGGCGAAGGCGCTGGAGCTGTTCGGGGATGCCCTGGCCTGGCACGCCCTGGGGGAGGGCTTCACCTGGGAAACCCAGGACCGCGACCGCGACCGCCTGCTCGTGCAGCAGGCCTGGGAGCGCTCCTGCACCTACCTGGCCGACGGCAGCCGCAAATTGGTGGTGCTCGATGAGGTGAACGTGGCCCTCAAGTTGGGCTACCTGGCGGTGGAGCAGGTGATCGAGGGCCTGGCCCTGCGGCCCGAGCTCACCCACGTGGCCCTCACCGGGCGCGGCGCGCCACCGGCGCTGCTCGAGCGGGCTGATCTGGTGACCGAGATGAAATTGGTGCGCCACCCCTTCCGCGAGCAGGGGGTGAAGGCGCAGCGAGGGATTGAGTTTTAGGGGAGGCCTCGACTGATTGTTCACAGCAGAGACAACAGCGCAAACCAGCACGTTGTCCAAGGCTTCGAACAGGGTCGGAGCCTCGAAGAGTGTCTGGGAATCAATGGTTTCAGCAGGCAACTGCAGGATTACTCGACGCTGATCGATCGGCTAGCAATCGCGGCAGTGAGCCACCTGCTGGTCAGCCACGGTTGCGTGGAGACCACGGGCTCTTGAAAGAACATGTGTCAGTGCGGGTTGTTGAAGGATTTACTCAGCTTCGTCACCTGCGCACCGTTCTGAACAGGGGAGATTTTTTACCTGGCTCATGCGGGCCCCGCGGGTGAAGTCAGCAATCCCCTTGCAAAGACAACGGCTATCGGAATAAGCGAAGCCCACGTAAGCCTAAACGGAGTCGAGACCGGATGGAGCTTGCAGAAAACGACCTCAAACATTGAAAAAGTTGCGCCCATAACGCAACCGGTCTTCCATAGGCCAATCAAGGTAGCTGGAACGAACAAGGTGCCAACCCGATGCCTGATTCCTT
>JBIKUY010000287.1:0-3505 GCA_044347355.1 Prochlorococcaceae cyanobacterium
GGCCCCGGTTGATCGTCCGGATGCGGATCAACAGATCGGTGGCCGAGGCCTTGGCGTATTCGATGAACACATCGAAGTAGCGGCTCTCGTTGAAGATGCCCGTATCCACCAGCTCATACTCGGGCTGGTCACGGCCACGCCGGCCGTTCTCAGCCACCAACTGCTCGTAGGGAAAGCGGGCCTGCGGATATTTGTAGAGCCCCCGCATGAAGCTGTGGGTGGGAGTGTTTGCGAGGTGGAAGGTGTAGTCCTTGATGTCTTCGCCGTGGTTGCCCTCGGGATTGCTCAGGCCAAAGGGCCGCTCCTTGAGGATCGGATCCTCACCATTCCAGAGCGCCAGAGAGAAACAGAGGCGGCATTGCTCGTCGCAGATCCCCAGCAAACCGTCTTCCCCCCAGCGATACACCCGCGAGCGGGCATGGTCATGGGGAAAGGAGCGCCAGGCATCCCCATCGGCGGAATAGTCCTCGCGCACCGTTCCCCACTGGCGCTCAGGCAGATAGCTCCCCCACAGGGCCCACGGCGCCTGACCGCTGTCGCGCTCAGCGATGCGCCGGGGTTCGGAAGGGAGCTCAGCCGGACCGCTGGTCATCGCAGCGCTACCTGGAGGTGCTCGCCGACACGCAGGGCATTGGCGATGACCGTGAGGCCAGGGCCCACCGCCGGGCAGCTGGGGAACACGCTGGCATCGGCGATCCAGAGGTTGGCCAGCTCATGGCAGCGGCCCTGCAGGTCCACCACCGAACTGGACGGATCGCTGCCCATCCTGCAAGTGCCGCAGGCAAAGCCCATCACGCTCAGCGGCGCCTCGCCACGGGGGTAGATCGGCGCACGCTGAACCACCTGGGTGAGGGGGTCGGCCTCGGTTTTCTGGATGGTGTCAAGCCAGCGGTACACCAGCCGATCGTGGGCCTCGCGGTTGTTGGCGATGTAGGCCACATCGATGCGATCAGCGCGAACCGTGACGCGGTTCTCGGGATCGGGCAGCACGGCGGTCATCGCCCACCAGGTGATCGAGCGATCCGCCAGCCACTCCAGGGCCCCGTCGGGCAACAGCCGGCTCACCAGCGAGAGCAATGGTGGCGATTCGGCGAACAGAGGATCCTGCAGCACACCGCCGCCGTTGCGGATCGAGCCGAGCGCGTAGTCGACATTCTTGTCACCCCAGTAGTAGTCGGTGAGGCCCAGGGCCGGCGCGTACCGACCGGAATTAGGCAGCGTGGCCCGCTGCAGAATCGCCGTGAGCTGGGGCTTCATCAGGTTGCGGCCCACCTGGCCGGAGCCATTGGCCAGGCCAGTTGGATGGCGCTCCCCGGCCGAGCGCAACAGGATCGCGGCACTGTTGATGGCGCCGGCGGCTAGCACCACCTGCTGGCCCTGGAAGAGCCAGCGGTCGTCGCCGATGCGGCACTCCACCCCTTTCACCTCCCGGCCGGACGCGTCCACGTGCAGGGCCTCCACCACAGCGCCACTGCGCAGCACCGCCGGGGTGGCTCCCCGGGTCGTTGGCGCCAGGGCCCGTTCCACGCCGAACAGCTCGGCGTCGCCCGTGGGGTCCTCCGCACGCTCACTCCAGCTCAGCGGCAGGCTGTAGGGGTGCACGCCCTGGCGCTGCAGGTCGGCGCGCAGTGTCTCCAGCACCGGCTCCAACGGCCGAGGGGCGTGGGGGTACGCACCCGTGCGAGGCGGCGCAGTGGGATCTTCACCGGCCACACCGTGCACGCGGTAGAGGGACTCGACCTTCTCGTACCAGGGAGCCAGATCGCCGTAGCGCAGCCCCCAGTCGGGGGAGCGGCCCTCCTGCATCGCCACCCCCTCGAATTCCGCCTCCCGCAGCCGCTCCAGCACCGCCGCCCAGATCTTGGTGTTGCCGCCGCGGGCATACACCATCTGGGGATTGAAGGGATCGCCGTCGCTGCCGAACCAGGGCTGATCGGGGTGGTAGCGCTGCGTACGGAACAGGTCGATATCGGCCACGTTCTGATCCAGTGATGGCAACCGGTCGCCGCGCTCCAGCACCAGCACCCGCCGGCCCGCTTCGGCCAGTTCCGCCGCCAAGGTAGCTCCGGCAGCGCCGCTGCCAATCACCACCACGTCATAGAGCGTGTCGTCGATGATCATGAGCGTTGCCACACATAGATCAGCACAAACAGGATGATCCAGATCACATCCACGAAGTGCCAGAACAGCGACACCATGGTCACACCCGCATCGCCGTTGTCGTAATTGCCAGGCCGGAAAGAGCGGATCAGCATCAACCCCATCAACAGCACACCGGTAATCACATGCAGACCATGAAATCCGGTGAGCAGATAGAAGCTGCTCCCGTAGATGCCGCTCTGAAGAGAAAACGGCAGACCGGCCCACTCCACCGCCTGGCCAAACACGAAATAGGCCCCCATCGCCATCGTGAGCCCCCACAGGGCCCGGAAGGCCCAGAGGTTGTTCCGGCGCAGGGCGCGCTCGGCGAAATAGGCCACGAAGCTGCTGCTCACCAGGATCACGGTGTTGATCAGCGGCTCGCGCACCTCCAGCCCCTCCACCCCCGCGGGCAGCCACACCGGCGAGGACGACTTGAGCACGGCGTACCCGGCAAAGAAAGCCAGGAAGATGACGCTTTCTGACAGCAGAAAGATCACCATGCCCGTGAGGTTGTGGCCGCCATGGGCGTGGCGATGGCCTGGCCGCGCGGGCCCGGGGCTGGAGCTGATCACGGGTGTGCTGTTCATCGGATCAGGCCTCCTGGGCGCGGGCGATGTAGTGGGCCTGGTTCTCCACCAGCGGCCGATCAAGGCCGTAGCCGTAGGGACCGCTGATCACAGTGGGCACGTCGTCTTCGAAGTTCTCCGCCGGCGGCGGCGAGGGCAGCAGCCACTCCAGGCCGATCGCCTGCCAGGGGTTGGGCGGGGCCTTCGGTCCCCGGGCCCAGGAGCTCACCATGTTGAGGATGAAGGGAATGGTGGCCACCCCCACCAGAAAGGCGCCGAGGCTGGCGAGCACGTTGGCCAGGGCAAATTCGGGGTCGTAGGAGGCCACCCGGCGGGGCATGCCCATCAGCCCGGCCCAGTGCATCGGCAGGAAGTTGAGAGCGCTGCCTACAAAGGTGAGAGCGAAGTGCAGCTTGCCCAGTCCCTCGTAGTACATCCGCCCAGTGAACTTGGGGAACCAGTGATACACCCCGGCAAACACCCCGAAGGTGATCGTGTTGAAAATCACGTAGTGGAAGTGGCCCACCACGAAGTAGGTGTTACCCACGTGGATGTCCACCGGCACGGTGGCCAGCATGATGCCGGTGATGCCTGCAAAGATGAAGTTCACCAGCCCTCCCAGGCAGAACAGCATTGGCGTGCTCAGCCGCAAGCGCCCGCGCCAGAGGGTGGCGATCCAGGCGAACACCTTGATGCCGGTGGGCACAGCGATCAGCATGGTGGTGACCATGAACAGGTTGCGCATCCACTGGGGGGTGCCGCTGTAGAACATGTGGTGCACCCACACGATCAGGCTG
>JBIKUY010000289.1:0-3488 GCA_044347355.1 Prochlorococcaceae cyanobacterium
CCCAACTGAGACCACGTCCCCAGCCCCCCTGATTCAGTGCACGATCGGCAGTGAGCCGGTTGGCCAGGTCAGCCAGGACGGCGGCGACAGCAGTGAGGATCCATTCAGTCCTGGCTTGCAACCCCTTGGCGCCCTGATCGGTGCTCTGATCGGCGTACTCAGTGTCACCGTTCCGCTGGTCGCGGTGATGGCCGGCCGCCCAGCCCCTTCCGGTCCCTCCATCATTCATGGATCTCAGTCACCTCCCGGCATCCCCAGCGCCAGGGCTGGTGAATCTGGTGGTGGAGATCCCGGCAGGCTGCCGCAATAAGTACGAATACAACCCCGTGGCGGGGGTGATGGCCCTCGACCGCATCCTGCACTCGTCGGTGCGTTATCCGTTCGACTACGGCTTCGTGCCCAACACCTTGGCGGAGGATGGGGCCCCGCTCGACGCCATGGTCATCATGGAAGAACCAACCTTCGCAGGTTGCTTGATCCGGGCCCGGCCAATCGGCATCCTGGACATGGTGGACAGCGGCGCCCACGATGGCAAGTTGCTTTGCGTGCCGGATGCAGGCCACCGTTACGACAACATTCGCTCCATCCGCCAGATCGCCAGCAACCAGCTGGAGGACGTGGCGGAATTCTTTCGCACCTACAAGAGCTTGGAGGGGCGGGTGACCGAGATCAGCGGTTGGCTGGATGCTGAGGCGGTGCCTGCCTTGCTCGAGCGTTGCGTGGCTGCTGCCGCGGCTCAGGGCGACCGCTGAATCAGGAACCCCTCCACGTTGAGTGCTTGAAACACCCGGGCAGGATCGCCAAACCCGGCCGCATTCACGAGGGAGGTGAGGCGGGAGAGGCCGATTGGGTGCAGGCCATGGGTGTGGGCTGCGACCTGGGCATCGTGATCACCCAGCCCACTGGCCCGCTGAAAGCCCAGCCAGGCCTCTTGAATCTGAGCCTGCAGGGGCGATCGTTCCGGCGCCATCAGATCGACCAGCAGCAGCTGGCCGCCTGGTTCCAGGCTGCGGGCCAGGGCGGTGAGAAAGGTGAGCTTGGTGCCGTCGTCGGGCAGGGATTGCAGCACGAGCACCGAGAGGGCTCCGGCGAATCGCTCCGCTCCGTCCAGCTCCTCCAGCCGTGCCGAGGCGAGCCTGGGCCGCGGCCAGCATCGACGCCGAAGGGTCGAGGGCGGTGATCCGCCAGTCCGGGCGCTGGGCGAGAGCCTCCACCAGCTCGGCGCCTGTGCCGCAGCCCGCCACCAGCACCTCGGCTCGCTCTCGGGAGGCGCGGGGGGATGCTGCCAGCAGCGCCACACCCAGCCTGGCCAGGCTGGCGTAGCCCGGAATACATTGCTGCGCCACCAGGTCGAAGTCGCCTTCTTGCTGCACGTCCTCGCAACAACTGGACGTGATGCTAGGCAGGCGGACCCTGGTGGGCCTAAGTTTGGCGGCGCGTTTACCTCCCGACCGACCGTGCCCACCATCCGTTTTGAACAGGAAGGCCAGCAGGTCGGATGCATCGAGGGTGCGAACCTGCGCAAAGCGGCTCTCGACGCAGGCATCAACCCCTACAAGGGTTTGAACAACCTCAACAACTGCGGTGGCCTGGGCCAATGCGGCACCTGCGTGATGGAAGTTGTGGAGGGGATGCAGAACCTCTCCCCCCGCTCTGACGTGGAGAAGGTGTACCTGGCTGACCGGCCAGCCAACTACCGCCTCAGCTGCCGCACCAGTGTGAATGGCGATGTCACGGTACGCACCCGGCCCACGGCCGCCGTGGGGCAGGGGTCCAACAGCCTGCTGGGAGCCCTCAAGTCGCTGGTGGGTCGCTGACCCCCCCTTTCTCCTTGAAGCTCTACAGCTACCCCCGCTGCTCCACCTGTCGCAAGGCCATGGCCTGGCTGCAGAGCTCAGCTACCCAGTTCGATCTGATCGACATCACGGTTCAGCCCCCCTCCAGCGAGGACCTGGCCCGTGGCCTCGAGCAACTGGGCCGCAAGCGCTTGCTCAACACCAGCGGCCAGAGTTACAGGGCTCTTGGTGCTGCCGCTGTGCAGGCCATGGACGGCCCAACCCTGCTCCGGGCCCTCGCAGCCGACGGCAAGTTGATCAAGCGGCCGTTCCTGATCCTGGATGACGGCCGCATCCTCACTGGCTTCCAGCAAGCTGAGTGGGAGGGTCTGTTCAGCTGAGGGATGGTCCGCTCGCCTCTGCGTCCTCCTGGTCGCGGGCGGTGGCCATCAACAGGTCGAGTTCCTGGATCAACGCCTCGATGCTGGCCCGATTGATCTGGCTCAGATAGGTGCCCTTCACCCCCTCGATCAGGGCACACACCAGGTCCTGGGAGCGCTGCAGTGCCGTTCCCGTCTCCAGGGCCAGGGCCAGTTCTTCCCAGAAGCGGTCGATGCATTGCCGCAGCAGCTCCAGTTGCCGGTCATCCCGCTGGGCCAGCCGCTCCCCGGAACGTCGCGACAGATCGAGCAGGCTGTCGACCATGCCGCTGGCGAGCTGGCGACTGATGCCAGACTCCACCTGTAGCAGCGGTCTGAGCTGGCGCAGGGGCGGTGGCACCACGGAGCGATCCAGGCTTTGGCGCAATGTGTAGTCGAGTAGGCCTTGCAGCTGGGGTGCCAACCGGGGGGCCACCTGGGTGAGCAACAGGGGCGCCCAGATGCGCATCAACTCCACCAGCTCTTGCTCATCTTCGGAGCGAACCACGCTCTGGTGACTGCGCAGGGCCCGCAGCCGCTGGGGCAGGCGTGGGGAGCGCACCAGTCCCTGGGCGCCATCCAGCAACTGCAGCGCCAACACCTCGAACAACTCCAGGGCCAGCAGGGCCACCACCCCCCGGCTCACCACGGCCCTCAGGGGTTCGAGGTTCACCAGGCGGGAGGTCTGCAACCGCTCCACCACCGGCACAAGCCGCAGCCAGCGCCAGAAGGGCAGCAAGAGCGGCAGGTCGAACCAGCGCCGCAGAAGGGCGTCCCGCCAGCTCAGCCCCGGCAGGCGCCGCCGCAGCCGCACCACCCTCCGCAGGATGTCGAGGACGAACACCCACTGGAAGAGCAGCAGGTCGATGCGCCAGGCGTGGTCGGTGGGTCGGGCGTTCTCGTCAATCGAGCGCCAGTAGTTCGTCGCCACCAGGGGCAACACCTGCTCCCGCCAGAACTGGCGCTCCTCGCGCCAGGGATGGCGTGACAGCCACTCTTCACTGAGCAGCAGTGCCGCTGCCTGTTTGGCGGAATCCCGGTTGGCGCGCTGGCGCAGCCGGTTCTTGATCTTCTCCAGCTTGGCGGTCTGCTGGGAGGCCAGAAACGGATTGCCGTCGATCATCTGGGCGGTGCGTTCCACCTGGACGGCCAGCAGGCGCTTGCCTTCCGCCGTCGTCCCGTTGAGCAGGGCCCGGTCGAGCTGCTGGAACTGGTCGAGGTACGACTGGGTTTCCCGGTGGGGCTCGATCCCCTTGATCGGGTCGATCCAGGGGGTGAGATCAGGAAGGAAGGG
>JBIKUY010000290.1:0-3466 GCA_044347355.1 Prochlorococcaceae cyanobacterium
GTGCGCTGCGCTGGCTGGCTCCTGCAACACCGGTTGCAGCGTGACGCTGGGGGCCATCGAAGCCAGTCGGTCGGCCAGCCGGGGCCAGAACCGCGGCCCCAGTTCCGGGGCGCTACGCAGGGCCCCGAGTTGCTCAACACACTGGCGCAGCTTGTCGGCCTGCTGGGATTCCCGTACGGCAAGTTGTTGATGAATTAGGGCGAGGGCTGCGCTCAGAACGGAGGGCTCGAAGCGCACCACCAGCCGCCGTTCGCCCGGAGAACCATCCAGGCAGAGCCCCACCTGCACGCTGGGAGTGATGACCAGCAACAGGGGGTCGGTCCCGTCCTCCGTTAGCAGGGTGAGCCGGTGAAAGCCAGGACCACCCACGCTGCTGCCCACGGCAAGGCCAGTGCCTGGGAGGCGGCGAGCCTGGAGGCCAATCAGCCCTTCGATCGGCGCCGGTGTCCACACCCAGCCCCGCAGTTGATTGAGTAGGGGGGGCTCATACAAGGCGGGTAAGGGGGCTGCCAGCCAGATGCCCCGACTGTCGGCAGCTGGCAGGAGCAGGTCGTCCTGCAGGGTGGCCAGAGCTGCCCACCACTGGCGCCGCACACAGTCGTCGTCGTTGCGGCCGGGGGGGACACCTGCCGTCAGACAGCTGCGCACGTCCTGCAGGGTGGGTGGTGTTCCTGTCTCCAGGTCGTCGCTGTCCGGCTCGGTGCTGGCCGCCATGGCTACCAGCGGCCCCTGGCGGCCCGCCCATGGCGCGCCACCGACGCGCAGAGGCCCAAGGCCATGAAGTTCATCAACATGGCGGAGCGGCCATAGCTCAGGAAGGGAAGGGGGATGCCGGTGATGGGGCCGAGGCCGATGGTCATGTTGATGTTCACCACCACCTGGAACATCAGCATCGCGCCCACACCCACCACCACCAACGACTCCATGTCACTGCGGGCTTGGCCGGCGATCTGGAGCAGCCGCCACATCAGCAGCACGAAGCCCAGCACCACCAGGGTGGAGCCGATGAATCCGGTCTCCTCCCCGAGGGCGCTGAAGATGAAATCGGTGTGCTGTTCGGGAATGAAGCGCAGCTTGGTGAGCGACCCCTGCATCAGGCCGGTTCCCCAGAGCTGGCCGCTGCCGATCCCCACGGTGCTCTGCAGCAGGTGATAACCCCCACCCAGAGGGTCCTGGCCCGGGTCGAGAAACAGGGTGAGGCGGTCGCGCTGGTGGGGGCGCAGGCCGTGCTCCCAGAGCCAGGGGGTGAGCACGGCGAACAGGCCCTGCACCGCCACCGCCACGGCAAGCATGATCCGTTTCCAGGGCAGGGAGGTCCAGGCCAGCCAGCCCATCAGGGGGATCCAGCCGATCAGCAGCCAGGGCAGGGTGCCAGCGGCGATGGCGCTCACCAGAGGAGAGAGCAGCAGCACCACCCAGGCGGCAGGCATGCCGGCCCAGAACAGCGTCACCAGCAGCACGGCGCCGAACACAAGCGAGGTGCCGAGGTCGGGCTGGATGAACACCAGCAGCCAGGGCAGGCTGATCAAGGCCACCGGGCGCATCAGATCCACCGGCCGTTCCACCGGATGGCGAGCCAGTACCTCAGCCAGCAGCAGGATGGCTCCGAGTTTGGCGAACTCGGAAGGCTGAACGTAAAAGCCGCCGATGTTGATCCAGCTCTGGGCACCGAGGGCGCTCACCCCCACCACGCGAACCGCGATCAGGCTGGCCACCATCGCCGCGTAAATGGGCCATTTCCAGGCCTGCAGGCGTTCCACCGGTAGTCGGGCGATCAGCAGGGCCACGCCCAGACCTACAGCGCCTGTGATCCAGTGCTGATACCAGTCGGCGTAGTCGGCCTGGCGCTGGGTGCTGGCGATCAGCACGCCGGCCAGCCCCACCATGGCCAGGGGGATGCCCCAGAGCATCCAATCGATCGAGGCCAGGCGGTTGCGGCGGCTGCGGGACGGTCCGCCGAACATGGAGCGGTTGCGTCCCGGCAGGGTGAGCATGGGCTCAGGCCGGTACGGGCTGGAGTGACTGGAGACGATCGGCCAGAGCGATGAATGCCTGGGCCGTGGCCGACTCGCCAGCAGATAGCACAACTGGTTGGCCCAAGTCGCCCCCTTCGCGGACGAGTAGTTCCAGCGGAAGTTCCGCCAAAAGGGGAACGCCGGCTTCCTCGGCCAGAGTGGCGCCACCGCCACTGCCAAAGATCGCGTAGCGCTTCTCCGGTGCATCGGGTGGGATGAAAACGCTCATGTTTTCCACCACTCCCAGCACCGGCACGCCCATTTGCAAAAACATGGCCAGGCCGCGGCGGGCGTCGGCCAGGGACACCTGCTGGGGCGTGGTGACGACTACAACCCCGGCCATCGGCACGGCCTGGGCGAGGGTGAGCTGGGCATCGCCAGTGCCCGGCGGAAGGTCCACCACCAGCACGTCGCGTTCGCCCCAGTCCACCTGGTAGAGGAACTGGCGAATGATGCCATTGAGCATCGGGCCCCGCCAGATCACCGGCTGGTTGGCGTCGATGAGCAGCCCCATCGACACCATGGCGATGCCGCAGCTCTCAATCGGGCTGAGGACCTGGCTGGCCCCCTCGCCCCGGACCTCCGGGGTTCGGTCGGCAACGCCGAGCATGGTGGGGGCATTGGGGCCATAGATGTCGGCGTCGAGCAGGCCCACCCGTAGGCCGCGGCGGGCCAGGGCGCAGGCCAGGTTCACAGCCACGGTGCTCTTGCCCACGCCGCCCTTGCCACTGCTCACGGCGATCACCTGCTTCACGCCTGGGATTGGCTGGCGCTGTGGCAGCTGGCCGCCGGGCCCGGAAGCCGGACCGTGGCCAGCGCCACCGATTGGGGCCCCCTGGTGGGCGGCAGGTTGGCCTATCTCGATCTGCACGTCGCTGATGCCATCAAGGGCGAGGACGGCATCTCGTGCCTCGCTGGCGATGCGCCCTTGCTGGCTCTGGGCGAAGGAGGGCAGGCTGAGGCGGAACACCAGCCGGTCGCCCTGCAGACGCGGCTGCTCGATCCAGCCGAGCTCCAGGAGGCTGCGGCCGCTGCCGGCGTCACGGAGGGCACCCAAGGCTTCGGTGGCCTGCTCCTGCGTTGCCATCAAGTCGGTCCAAAGGTTTTGATCCTAGGGACAGTGATCCGGAAGTACGCCGGCATGACAGAGCCTCTCGATCGCTTGTGCGTCGGCCCGACGGCCTGAAAAGGTAAAGGGGTTTCAGGCGCCATTGGGGCGCGGTGTTGATGCTCATGGCCCTGGAAGCCCCGCCGACCGACTCGCGCCAGCGGGCCAAGGCCCTGCTGATGGGGCTGCAGGATTCGATCTGCGCCGGCCTGGAGCAGCTGGATGGCGAAGGCCGTTTCCAGGAGGAGAGCTGGGTGAGGCCCGAGGGCGGCGGCGGCCGCTCGCGGGTGATGAAGGCCGGCCGTGTCTTTGAGCAGGGTGGTGTGAACTTCTCCGAGGTGGA
>JBIKUY010000429.1:0-3465 GCA_044347355.1 Prochlorococcaceae cyanobacterium
TCTCCTCGCCTGCGCACGGTGAACGGCCCCTTCAGGGCCGGGGCATCACTTGGGGGCGAGACCCAGGCCTTCGGCCTGGGCTGATAGAACGAGCCCTACAGGCTCGGTTCGGGGAGGCCACATCTTGAACAGGCGTGACACCGGCAATTCGAACGTTGAGGAGACCGTGCACGGGACCGTTCGTAGGCCGAGTTGCCCGTCCCCTGAAACGTGCGGCCGCTGAAACGTCCGCCCGCCGAGCTGTCCGAATGACGAGTCGTGCGAACCCTGCGCGGTCCGAACGACGAACCGACTGTCGGCGAACGATCCGTACGACGAACGATGCGTACGACGAACCGTTCATACGACAACCCGTTGTCCGGGCGCGACGGACATTCGCACGGAGCAGCCCTGAAGGGGCTGGCTTCCATAGCCAGGGGTTGCCACCGCAGGTGGCTACCCCTGGTAGGCCCCCACACAAACTCAATCCTGAAGGGATTGGCTTAAGCGGAATCTGGGAAACCGCGTACCGTCCGCTACTGACGCGGGCCTGTCTTAATCGCCACCTCGACCAGTGCGGGGTCCCGGGATTGCGGATCGACTGGCCCCTCCAGCCGCATGGGAAGACGGCGGACGCGCCGTACTCCAAGTTGGGCCACCGCACGGGCCCGGTGGCCGCTTGCTCGCTTCCATCCCCGGCGTAACTGGCGGAATGAACTCCACATTACTGACGCGACTCATGACGAGGTTGTTCGACTCTGCTCGACGCGGCCTCCTCGCGCGAGACGTTGACCGACCACTTACCTTGGGGGCTACGGGAATCCCGGTCGAACCCTGCCTCTTTATTTGCGGCTGCCCCGTTCCCTGCATTTAGCCACTGCCGTTGAGTCTCCCCGTTTCTCAAACTATCTTTCCAGAGCCTCCACATCTCCGGTGTTTCCCATGATCTTCATCAATTACCGCATCGCCGATACCAATTCACAGGCTGACCGCGTCGCGACCGCGCTGAAGCAGACTTTTGCTGATGACGATACGAGCGTGTTTCGGGATAAGTCCGGGATTGAGGGGGGCCAAAATTGGCCGAAAGTCCTGGAAGAGGCCCTGAAGCACTGTCGCGTGATGCTCGTCCTGATTGGCCCGTTGTGGGACCAGGTTAAAGTCAAGGAGGGGGACCGCAAGGGTTACTTGCGCCTCCTTCTGAAACACGACGACTGGGTCTGGCGAGAGATTCGCTTCGCCCTCGATACCGGCAAAGTGATCATCCCGATCTTGGTCAAGAATGCGACCATGCCGCCCAAGGGATGGATGACCGGTATTGGCCTGGGCGAACTTGCCGATCTCCAGGCGCTGCCGCTGCGCGAGGACGGCGACTGGGACGGCGATCTGAGGAAGATCGTTGAACGCATCCACAAAGAACTCCCCGAATCGACCAAATGGCTCGACACCATTCTCGCCAGCGCCTCCGAGCAGGGCCTGCGAGACTGGAACGAAGGGCCGGTTGCGTTAGTCGAGCCTGCGGGGGACAAGTTGGTCACGCCACCACGTCGGCCCGCCCGCCCGCCGCGCTACATCGAACCGCACCTTGGAGAACTGCTGCCCGAGATTGAGGCGACCGATTCCACTGAGGATCGCCTCCGGCACGCGCCCGAAAAACTCGACCGCACCACCCGCTATCAACCCCTCCTCTCCGACGACGAACGCGCCGCGGTCACCGACGATTCGCAGCAAACCGTGGCCGACCGGGAACTGACGAAACTCTTCTCGTTGGGCCGCCGCCTCTGCCTCGCCGAGGATGCCAACTCGGGCAAGACCATCTTCTCGCATCGCGTCCGGGCGTTCCTGTGCAGTGCCGCCGGGCAAAATGCGTGTTTCCAGGGGCGGCCTGGCTTGGTCTGCCGGTGGGAAAACACGGCGTTGAGCCGGCATTGGCCGACCGACGGCGAACAGCTCCTCGACGAGCTGGGCAAAGCCGTTGAGCCATGGTGCCCGACCTCCAAGGGAAGTGGGCCCCAGAACGCTCAAAGGGTTGTGGCAGAGGCGTTGGCGGAGGGACGGGTGGCACTCATTCTGGACGCGGTGGATCAGGCGGGCGATCCGAGCCGGTTGCTCAACTTTCTGAACACCGACCCCCGGTTTCTGAACATTCCCGTGTTGATCACCGGGCGGAGCTTTGCATTTCGCGCCCAGACCGACAGTACCCTGTTTCCGCGCACGGGGTACAAGTTCATCACGTTGTTGCCGTTCGACGAGAATCAGCAGGGGCGGATGCTGGCCGATGTTTGTCCTCAAGGAGGGGATTTCCGCCAGTTGTTTGCGAACTACGCGGATGTGCAGGAGTTGCTGGGGGTGGTGGGTATGCTGGCGATGGTCAGGGAACTTGCCGGGGAGGAAGTGGGCGATACCCGTCGTGCTGGCGCACTGACCCGGCTGCGGACGCGGTGCGATTTCTATTATCAGTTCTACCGTCGCAAGATGCTGCAGGCGGCCCGGAAGCCGACGGACCTGCGTGAGCACGCGTTGACGGATCTCACCGAGCGCGAGCCGCGCTGGCATAAAATGCTGGCCGTAACTGCATTTCGGATGGTCCTCGAGGGGGCCACCAGCTACAGCGTCGCGGGGAACGTGGCGGGATACGTTCAGGACGATGTGCGTCGGTACCTTAAGGAACTTGACAACATCGAGGTGCGGGACGACGACTGGGCCAGCCTGCGGCGATTCAGCGTGCTGTCGGATTACAGCGTGCTGGAGGGGCGGAGTGAAGGAGTCTTCAGTTGGCGGCACAAGGGGTGGCTCGAGTACTTCTGCGGGGTCTTCCTGGCCTGCTATGCCGACCCCGCGGCGTTAGCGAAGTTTGATTTCGACCTGATCCAGCCACGTCGTCGACGGGACGATGCGACAGCCGCGTCACCAGACCCGCTGGGCTTTCAAGGGGTGGATGCCGACAGGTTTTGGAATGACAACGACGGTTTGTTTCGGGAGGTGATGACGCAGCTCACGAATGACCCACAGTGGAAGTGGGGGTGGCGATTCGCGGCGGAGATTCCGCGGATACCGGTGGATGCGGACGACAGAGCCCCGTTTCATCCCCGGCGTCTGCGGGATTCGCTGGCCAATCTGTTCCGCGTGCCAGCGCGGGGGCTGCGTCCGACCGAGCTGATTTACGAGGCGTTCTACCTGTTTGAAACCGATGAGCACACGCCCCCCGACCGCTGCGGGTACACGGACGTTTTGAAGGATCCCGCGGGAGTGCTGGCCGAGTACCGCGCGAGTGGAACTCCCCTGGTGAAGGCGGACGAGCCGAGTGAAGTGCTGCTTGATCCGACGCGGACTGACTCGCCGCTGGTCAATCGCAAGATCAACGCCGAGTTCGTGCTTTGCCCGCCAAAGGGAGGGGTATCGGTGTTCAAGCAAGGATCGGTGACCGGCAAGGGGGACAAGGATGAGCAGCCTCGCCACCCGGTGCGGGTCGCCCCAATTCGGATGCAG
>JBIKUY010000292.1:0-3434 GCA_044347355.1 Prochlorococcaceae cyanobacterium
GGCGGTGCTCTTTACGCGGCCGTAGTCGCCGTCGCCCGCCTCCGTCACGCCCAGGTGCAGGGGGTACGGGAACCCCTCCGCATCCATCCGGTCGGCCATCATCCGGTAGGCGGCCATCATCACCGGCGCCCGCGAGGCCTTCATCGACACCACGATGTTGTGGAAGTCGAGGCGATCGCAGATGTGGATGAACTCCATGGCGCTCTCCACCATCCCCAGGGGTGTGTCGCCGTAGCGGAACAGCATCCGCTCGGCCAGGGAGCCGTGGTTCACGCCGATGCGCAGGGCCTTGTCCTGTTCCTTGAGCAGTTTCACCAGCGGCTCGAAGGTGGTGGTGATGCGCTCGCCGATGGCGGCGATCTCGGCGTCGGAAAACTCGGTGCGGTTGGGATCGGGCTTGTCGAACACAAACAGCCCAGGGTTGATGCGCACCTTGTCGACGTGCTGCACCACCTCCAGGGCGATCTTCATGCCGTTGTGATGCACGTCGGCCACCAGGGGCACGGGCTGGTAGGTGTCGATCAGGCGCTGGCGGATCTCGCCCATCGCCCTGGCATGGGCAATGGACGGCACCGTAACCCGCACGATCTCGCAGCCCACCTCATGCAGGCGGCGGATGCCGGCGGTGGCCCCCTCGATGTCGAGGGTGTCCTCGTTGATCATCGACTGCACCACCACCGGGTGGTCGCTGCCGATCCAAATGTCCCCCACCCGCACGCTGCGGGTCTTGCGCCGCTTCAGGGTGGTGGCATAGCGGGGATTGCTGGCCCAGGTTGCAAGGTCACCGACGCCGGAATCAGCGCTGTCCGGGGCCTGCAGGGACGGTGCTGTGGCGGTCATCGCGGGGGCTGGCGCGTCGCCAAAGCCTGTCACAACAGCTGCTGAACTGGCGAGCGAAGCGCATAGCTGCCGGCTCGGCCTGGCGTTCTGGTCAAGCCTGGCAGTCGACAACCACGCCCTCCAACCCATCAAGCACGCGCCGCACCTCCTGGAGGTCTTGCCAGGTGTGCCACTTGGGGCTGCCCTGCTGACGGGAAGCGTTGCGTAACAAATAGGAGGGGTGAAAAATCGGCATCAGCTGGCGGCCGGCCAGCGGCGGGAGGTCACTGCTGTGCCAGCGGCCCCGCAGGCGGGTGATCCCACCACGGATCCCCAACACCCCCTCGAGAGCGGTGGCGCCGGCCAGCAGGATCACCGCGGGATCCACGAAACGGATCTGCTGCTCAAGCCAGGGTCGGCAGGCCGCCATCTCCCCTGGGGTGGGCTTGCGGTTATCCGGTGGCCGGCACTTCACCACATTGCAGATGTAGGCGTCCTGGTTGGAGTCGATCGCCACGCTGGTCAGCATCTGGTCGAGCAGCTGGCCGGCCCGGCCCACGAACGGCTGGCCGCTGGCGTCCTCCTGGGCGCCGGGCCCTTCACCGATCAGCATCAAGCGAGCGCGGGGGTTACCCCGGCTTACCACCACCTGCTGGCGGCTGAAACCCAGCTCACAACGCCGGCAGGCAGCGCAGGCGTCAGCCAGGCTGGTGAGGTTCTGCGGCGCCATCGCGGCGAGCGGTTCAGGAGTGGTCACGGACGCTCCGAAAGTGAAGCAAGCCCGGCCATTGTCGGCGCGGCCAGAGGGGAGCTTGCGGGGCCTGGGAAGCGTTCAGCACGCAACCGAGCCATGCACTGGCGTACGGCAGGATGGCCGCAACGCTCATGCCGTGCCTTGCAGATGCCGGCGCCACCGCCGATGCCGGAACCTGGGACGCCTGCCAGCCAGAGCGCTGACTCTGGGAGCGAACCCAACGGGCGCCAGCCCGCCGCAACACCAGAACTGATCCTCTCGGCCAGGGCCCGCGCTTTGCAGCCCTCCCTCACTCTGGCCATCACAGCCAAGGCCAAACAACTGCGGGCCGAAGGGCGCGACATCTGCAGCCTCAGCGCCGGCGAACCCGACTTCGACACGCCCGGCTTCATCCGCCGGGCAGCGGCCGAGGCCCTGGAGGCCGGTCACACCCGCTACGGCCCGGTGGCCGGTGAGCCAGCCCTGCGGGAGGCGATCGCAGCCAAGCTCAGCGGTGAAAATCACGTGCCCACCACCACCGAGCAGGTGCTGGTGACCAACGGAGGCAAGCAGGCTCTCTACAACCTCTTTCAGGTGATCCTCGGGCCCGGTGATGAGGTGCTGCTGCCGGCCCCTTACTGGCTCAGCTACCCGGAGATGGCCCAGCTGGCGGGTGCCTCGGTGAAGCTGCTGCCCAGCGATGCGACCCAGGGTTTCCGGCTGCAGCCCGACCAGCTGGAGGCGGCGATCAGCCCGGCCAGCAAGCTGCTGGTGCTGAACAGTCCCTCCAATCCCACCGGCATGGTGCTCAGCCGGGCCGAACTGGAGGACATTGCCGCTGTGCTGCGCCGCCACCCCCATGTGGCGGTGGTCTGCGACGAAATCTATGAATTCCTGCTGGCACCTGGCCATGAGCACCACAGCCTGGCAGCCGTGGCGCCGGATCTGGCAGAGCGGGTGTTCGTGGTGAATGGTTTCGCCAAGGGTTGGGCCATGACCGGCTGGCGGATCGGCTGGCTGGCCGGCGCCAGAGCGGTGATTGCCGCCGCCAGTGCCCTGCAGAGCCAGAGCACCAGCAATGTGTGCACCTTCGCCCAGTACGGAGCCCTGGCGGCCGTGAACGGCCCGCGCGACTGCGTGCGGGACATGGCCGAGGAATTCAACAGGCGCCGGACCCTGCTCAGCGACGGTCTGCGCAGCATTGCCGGCCTCAAGCTGTTGCCGCCGGAAGGAGCCTTCTATGCGTTCCCGGACGTGAGCGCCTACGGCTTGGATTCCATGACCCTCTGCAACCGCCTGCTGGATGAGGCGGGCCTGGCGGTGGTGCCCGGGGTGGCCTTTGGCGACGATCGCTGCATCAGGCTTTCCTGCGCCGCCGGCCCGGCGACGATCAACGCAGGCCTGGAGCGGCTGGAGCGCTTCCTGGCCAGCCTCTGAGCCAGGATCGGCGGGTTGATTTCCACCATCTGCCTTGATCGCTCGAGAACGCTGGGCCGTTGCGCTCGCCGGCCTGCTGCTTGTGGGTCTGCTGCCAACGGCCTGCTCCACACCCAGCGCCACTCCGGATAGCCAGGAAGACGTCAGCACCCAGACCCTGCCGGCCAACGCCAAGCGGGTGCTGCGCATCAGCGCCATCCCCGACCAGAACCCCGAGAAACTGAACCGGCTCTACGGCCTGGTGGCCGATGAACTGAGCGAGCAGCTCAAGGTGCCGGTGCAGTTCATCCCGGTCACCGACTACACCGCCGCCGTGACCGCCTTCCGCACCGGCGACCTGGACCTGGTGTGGTTCGGCGGCCTCACCGGCGTGCAGGCCTGGCTGCAGAAACCCGGCGCCCGCGCCCTGGCCCAGCGCGACATCGACCGCTCTTTCCACAGCGTG
>JBIKUY010000293.1:0-3431 GCA_044347355.1 Prochlorococcaceae cyanobacterium
CTGATCGATCTGGCCGGTTACACCACCTACAGCCAGCCGGAGATCCTGGCGCTCCAGCCGGCACCGATCCAGATCCACTACCTCGGCTATCCCAGCTCGCTCGGCACCGATTTCATTCCCTACCTGCTGGCCGATCGCTGGTTGATCCCTCCCGGCCAGCGCCAGCACTACAGCGAGGAGGTGATCGAGCTGCCCCATGCCTTCGCGGGCTCACAGCTGGAGATCTCCACCGAACCCATCGACCGGCAGGAGTTCGGCCTGCCCGCCGAAGCCTTCGTGTTCTGCTGTTTCAACCGCAGCGACAAGATCGAACCCAGGGTGCTGCGCTCCTGGCTGCGCATTCTCGAGGCTGTGCCGGATTCCGTGCTGTGGCTCAGCCAAAGCCAGCCGACCATCGAGAGCCGCCTGCGCCAGCAAGCCCAGCAGCAGGGCATCGACCCGGAGCGGCTCGTTGTCTCCCCCCGCCTGCCGTTGGAGCGCTACCTGGCCGCCTACCGCCTGGCCGATCTCTTCCTCGACACCTTCCTCTTCAATGCCGGCGCCACTGCCGTTCATGCCCTATGGGCCGGCCTGCCCCTGCTTACCTGCCCTGGAGAGGGCTATGCCGCCCGCATGGGCGCCAGCCTCTGCGCCGCTGCGGGGCTGGAAGCGCTGATCTGCCCTGATCAGGCCGCCTATGAAGCCAGGGCGATCACCCTGGCCACCAGCGATCGCTCCGAGCTCAGCAGCCTGCGCCGCCAGCTGATCGAGGGGCGCGACCGCCTGCCGCTGTTCGATCGTCAGGGCTGGATCCGTGGCCTGGAAGAACGCCTCTGCCAGCTCTGGGACGCGCACTCCGCCAGGGATCCATCCCTCAGGGACGGCCAGGCCGGCTGAACGCCCAGGGCAGCACAACATCAGAGGGCGTGCTGTTGCTGATGAGTCCTTTGCCACTCAAGACTTACGGGTCTGGAGTGCAACTTCCTTGAGGAGGGCCCGTCGAGGACCGCGACCATAGGGGCCTGGCCGCCGGAGCCATGATGGCCGGCCTGTGCCACCGCATCCAGCCATGAGCCACCGCCGCCAGCGCATCCACGAGCTGGTGGTGGCCCTGCTGGCCCGGCAGGGGGATCTGGAGCTGCTCGACGGCGACGCCAGCGCCCTGCCCAGCGCCGATCCGGGCAGCTGGATCGAGCGCAACCGGCGGGTGGTGCAGCGCTACCAGGCCCTGGTGCGCTCGGCCGTGACCCTCGACGCCCTGGTGGACCAGGAGGTGAACACGTCGATTCAATCGCCGGAGGGGGGCTCGGCCAGATCGCCCAGCTGCTGATCCACGAATGTCACCACAGCGCCCGCTACCTGGAGGGCAAGGTGCACATCCCGTTCGTCGAACAGATCCACGGGTGCCTCATCGCCATCGGGGTAACGGCTGGCCGTGGTCATCCGCTGCAGGGATTTGAGCGCCTTTTCGGCAGCCTGGGAGCAGTGGTAGCAGGCCTGGGCGTGGAAGCCGCCATCGCTGGCATAGGCCGCCATGGCGAGGTCGCTGTGGGCCTGACGCAGCCAGGCATGCAGACGGCCTGTCATGGCCTGAGCAGCGGCTGAAGTCGGATCGCATCGCGGCAGATGCCACGCCACCAGGGATCGTCGCCCCGCTGGCGCTCCAGCCATTGGCCCTGACTAAGGCCCATCACGTCGTCGGCCAGGCCTGCACCGAGCAGGGCATCGGCCAGCTGATCAGCGGCGCGCTGATCCGGGGCCACAGCCAGCAGATCCACATCCGAGCGGGCGTCCCAGTCACCACGGGCCAGGGAGCCGAACAGCCACACTTCAGCCCCGGGTTGTGCCGAAAGCATGGGGTCAATCAACGTGCGCAGCCCTTCAATCCTTTCGCTGCGCCGGCATCTGCGAATCTCCAGGACGCTCGCCACGGCTCGCGCTGCTCACCACCGCTAGAGATTAGGCCCAGCTCTGACAAGCTGGGCGCACTGTTTCCAGCCCCATGGCGCGTTTCGGCCTCTCCGCTCTCCAGTCGATGCTGCGGTCGCGGGGCACGGGGCGGGCGGAGGCGCCCCCGGCCAGCTGGAGCCGAGCCTTCGGCCAGGGCTGGGAGCAGCCGTACACGGTTCGCTACGCCAGCAACCTCGATGACGGCCCCAACCACGGCATGCCCCTGGGGGGCTTCGGAGCCGGCTGCATCGGCCGTGCCCCCGACGGCAACTTCAACCTCTGGCACCTGGACGGCGGCGAGCACTGGTTCGGCACCCTGCCCGACTGCCAGTTCGCCCTGTTCGAGAGCGACGGCGAGCAACGCCGCGCCCACGCCCTGGCGGTGAAGCCCGAAGTTGACGCCTCCCGGCCCGAGGCGGGCGAACCCCTGCCGGCCTGGGCCTGGTATCCCGCCAGCACCTCCGAGCGCCGCACCGGCACCTACGCCGCCCGCTACCCGCTCAGCTGGACCAGCTACGAGGGGGTGTTCGAGGCGGAGGTGGGCTGCCAGGCCTTCAGTCCGGTGCTGCCGGGCGACTACCAGCGCAGCAGCTACCCGGTGGCTGTGTTCGTGTGGACGCTGCACAACCCCGGCCGCAAGGCCCTGGATCTCTCCCTGCTGCTGAGCTGGCGCAACACCACCGGCTGGTTCACCAACACCGATCCGGCCGCCGCCGTGCACTTCCGGGATGACGGCAGTCCGGAACACAACTACGTGCCGGCGATCGGCCGCACCCGCGGCCAGCGCAACCGCTGGGTGGATCACGGCACCCTCAAGGGGGTGCTGCTGGAGGGGGAGCGCAGCACACCGATCGCCGAGGGGCAGGGCCAGTGGTGCATCGCCACCGATGCCGGCCTGGAGGCGCGCCACCCGGGGCTCACGATCCAGCGCTGCAGCCGCTGGAACCCGGCCGGAGACGGCGCCGAGCTGTGGCAGCCCTTCGCCGCCGATGGCTCCATCCCGGAGAGCAACAACGACCGCGCCAGCGCCAGCAACGACCCGGCCAGCGCCGCCCTGGCCGTGCGCTGCCGGCTGGAGCCGGGCGAAACGATCGAGATCCCCGTGGTGATCAGCTGGGACCTGCCGGTCACGGCCTTCGCCACCGGCACGCGCTGCCTGCGCCGCTACACCGACTTCCACGGCGCGGAGGGCAACGCCGCGGCGGCCATCGCCGCCGAGGCCCTGACCCACTGGCACGACTGGCACGCGTCGATCGAGGCCTGGCAGAAACCGGTGCTGGAGCGCAGCGATCTGCCCGAACCGCTGCGCATGGCCCTGTTCAACGAGCTCTACGACCTGGCCTCCGGCGGCAGCCTCTGGAGCGCCGCCACAGCGGACGATCCGGTGGGCCGCTTCGGGGTACTGGAGTGCCTCGACTACGCCTGGTACGAGAGCCTGGACGTGCGGCTCTACGGCTCCTTCGCCCTGCTGCAGCTCTGGCCCGAGCTCGACAAGAGCGTGC
>JBIKUY010000191.1:0-4692 GCA_044347355.1 Prochlorococcaceae cyanobacterium
GCAGGAGTTGCGGGGTTGGGGGTTGGATGTGATGAGGATGTCGCTGGCGTTTCTGCCCAATCGCCAGGAAGTGGATTGCACGCAATACATCTGGTATGCCCACAATCCCGGTGAGATGGAGAGCAAACGCATGCAGCGCGATTTCCTGCTGGCGCCCCAGCATCTGCAGAGCGTGTTGCACCACATCGCCACCGCGGAGCCCGTGTATCGCCTGCCCCTGGTCAAGGGTGCCCCCACTGGCTTCGCCTTCCTTGACAAGCTCTGCCAATGGGGAGGCAGTGATTATCTCGGCCTGCGCTTGTCTTCCCGTGGCGTGTCAACGCCGGTGCTCTCGGTGTGCCTGCAGGGGGCCCAGCGGTTTGCGCCGGAGCAGATCGAGCGGATTGAAACCCTCAGCGGCCTCCTCAGCCTGCTGTTTCATGCCTTTGAGTCGGAGCGTGCCAGTCGCCTGGCCCTGTTGGATTCGCTCACCCAGCTGCCCAACCGCCGCAGCTTCGATTCACGGGTGAGTGCGGAGGTGGTGGCGGCCAAGACCCGGCAGTTACCCCTGGCCCTGCTACTCATCGATGTGGATCGTTTCAAGCTGGTGAATGACCGCCTGGGACACGCCACCGGTGACTCCTGCCTCAGCGAACTGGCTGCGGTGCTGCGTCAGCAGATGCAGCGTCGCGACGACATGGTGGCGCGGCTCGGCGGCGAGGAATTCGGCGTGGTGCTGGCCCACACCGACCCTCAGACCGCGGCGGCGATCGCCGAACGTCTGCGCAAGGCCGTGGCGGATGCCCGGATTCAGCACCCTGCGCCCGTGAACGGCATCGGGCTCACCATCAGCCTCGGCCTGGCCAGCTGGGTGCCCCAGTCTGGTGCCAACCTCGATCTCGACCGCCTGCTGCGACAGGCCGACGACTGCCTTTACGCCGCCAAGGGCCTGGGGCGCGATCGCGTCGTGGCAGCTGTCCTCTCTGCTGGCCATTCCAAGGGTGGCCGGGGAGAGCTGGACTGATCGTTAGCGCTTGCCCGTCAGCACCGCCCGCAGCTTGCACTGCAAGATCAGGCCGGCGCTCACCAGGGTGATGGCGTTGGCCACCACCAGGGGGCCGTCCTCTTTCAGCAGCCCGTAGATCCCCCACAGGGCGATGCCGCTGGTGAACAGCAGGTACATGCGCAGGGAGATGGCGGCCGTGTCGCCGCTGCGCAGGGTCTTGATCGCCTGAGGCACGAAGCTCAGGGTGGTGAGGGTGGCGGCCGAGTAGCCCAGGATCTCGATCACGGTTGGCTGGCGAGGGGAAGCGCAGTGCTGGTTCGCCTGGCGGCCTCCAATCTGCTTCACGGCAGCGAGGGCTTGTGCTCGAATCAGCGGCCGCTGCCCTCCACCAACCGGCCGTCCTCCAGCTGCACCACGCGGTCGGCGATGTCCAACACCTTGTTGTCGTGGGTCACCATCACGATTGCCGCCTGTTGCCCATCGGCCAGCTCACGGAACAACTCCACCGCCATCCGGCCCGACTCCTTGTCGAGGGCGGCGGTGGGTTCATCGGCCAGCAACAGCCGAGGCTCTGGTGCCAGGGCCCGGGCGATCGCCACCCGCTGCTTCTGGCCGCCGGAGAGCTTCTCCGGGTAGTACTGGGCCCGTTCCGCCAGACCCACCCGCGCCAACAGCGCCGCGCACTGGTGGTCCATCGCAGCCCGGCCGCGCTCCAGCCAGCTGGGGTGCACCTCCAGCCCCACCCGCACGTTCTCCAGGGCGGTGAGATAAGGCAGCAGGTTGTGGGCCTGGAAGATGAAGCCCACCTGCCGCCGCAAGCGGGTGAGGGTGACGGTTTCGGCATTCAGCAACTCAGCGCCGAGGATGCGCAGGCTGCCGCTCTGGGCCGCCCGCAGGCCGCCCAGCATGGTGAGCAAGGTGGTCTTGCCCGACCCCGACGGGCCGGTGAGGATCACGATCTCGCCGGCGCGCACGTTCAGGCTGATGTCGCGCAGCACGGGCTTGGCGGCGCCGGCCTCCGTGAAGGCGTGGTGGAGGTGCTCCACGGTGATCAGCGGCGCGGCGGTGTCAGCTGGGGGAACGGGAGTGGCGGTGCTCGGATCTGGGGGCGCCATGCCTAGAAGATCTCGGCCGGATCAAGCCGGCGAAGCTTGGCGGTGGCCAGCCAGCCCGAGAGGCCGCAGATCACCAGGGTGAACAGAAACACGAGCATCACGCGCCCGCTGGTCATCACCACCATCAGCGAGGTGGAGCGGGCCAGGAAGCTGTAGAGCCCCAACGAGAGCAACAGGCTGGGGGCGAAGGCCAGCACGGCCAAAATCAGCGACTCCTGCAGGATGATCCCCACCACGAAGCCGTCGTCGTAGCCGATCGCCTTGAGGGTGGCGTACTCCGCCAGGTGATCGCTCACATCGGAGTAGAGGATCTGATACACGATGATCCCGCCCACCACCAGGCCCACCAGCACCCCCAGCCCGAAGATCAGGCCGAAGGAGGTGTTGCGCCGCCAGTAGCTCACCTCAGTGGCCTCCAGTTCTTTGATCGTGAGCACCTTCACCGACGGATCTAGGAACTGGCGCAGGGTGGCTTGCACCCGTAGCGGATCCACGCCCGGCTGCAGCTGAATCACGCCCATCTGGATGTCGTCGCCACCTTGGTTGGGGAAATAGTTTTTGAAGTTGGTGGCGGAGGTGATGAGGTTGATGTCGGCGGCAAAGGTCACACCGAGGGTGAACAGGCCAGTGACCACCGCCCGCACGCCCCCCAGTTCGGTCTCGTAGCGGCCGTCTCGGCGCACCGTCTCGGCCACTGGCCCGGCGTTGCGCTTGGAGCGGGTGTCGAACAGCAGGGCATCGCTGCGCTGCAGCAGCTCCGGCTGGGCCTGCAGTTCGGGGATGCGCAGAGCGGGGTTTTCCGGGGCCACTCCAAACAGCAGCGCCTGTTTCTGCTGGCGGGTGTCGCGGTTCAACCACTCACTCAGGCCGATGTAGAGGGGCGTCACCGCCTCCACTCCCTCCACCCCCAGGGCCTGGATCAGGCGGGCCCGGGGGATGTTCAGCTGTTCGCCCAGGTAGAGGTAGCGGCCGCTCACCATCACCAGCTCGCCGTTGATCTGCTGGATCGGTCGTTTCTGGCTGTCGTAGAGGCCGCCGGAAAGACCGAGCTGAAAGAACACCAGCACGTTGGCGAAGCTCACGCCGGCGATGGCGGCGGCCAGGCGCATCGGCCGGTGGATCGCCTGGCGCCAGGCCAGCGGCGTGCGCCGCAGCAGGGCCGGCAGGCTCATCGCGGGCTCGGCTGCGACAGGCCGCTCTGTTCCTGGCGCTGCTGTTGCTGTAGCTGCTCGAGCCGTTGCTGCTGGGCCTGCTTCTGCTCCGGGGTGAGCGGATCGAACAGCACGTTCACCTGCAGGTAGTTGATGGCGCTGGCCACGGCGGCGGCCTCCGGCCCCAGGCCGATCTTCACCTCAAACACCCGCCGGTCGAGGTTCTCGCCGGCCTGGCCGCTGAACACGGTCTGGCGGCTCACCTGGCGGGCGATCTCCACCACCCGGCCCTCCATCTGCTTGCCGGGAAAGCCATCGGCGCTGATCACCACTCGCTGGCTCAGGCTGATGCCGGCCCGGTCGGTCTGGTACACCTCGGCGATCACGCCCATCCGGCTGCTGTCGCCCAGTTCCAGCAGCCCCTCGTCGCCCACCTTGTCGCCGGGGTAGGCGTTGATCTTGAACACCGTGCCGGCCACCGGGGCCCGGATCGAGGCCTTGTCGCGTTCGGCCTGGCCGAGGGCCAGGCTGGCGCGCTTTTCCTCCAGCTCCGCCCGCAGGGTCGCCTCGTCGCGCAGGGCTTCCTCCAGGTTGGCGCGGCTGGTGCTCTCGATGGTGATCCGCCGGTCGCGCTGTTCCGCGCTGCTGGCCCCCTGGCTGTAGAGCTGGCTGTAGCGGCGCAGCTCCACTTCGGCCTGGGCCAGTTCAGCCCGCTGCCGGCTGATCACGCTGGCCTGGGCCGTGAGCTTGCGCTCGGCCACCTGCACCGCCGCCTGGGCTTCCTGCACGCTGCGATCGAGGCTGGTGGCGCTGTCCATTACGGCCAGCACCTGCCCCTGGCTCACTTGCTGCCCCTCCTTCACCAGCAGCTCGCGCACGGTGTCATTGCTGAGGGAGGCTGGCACCGACAGCTTCACCACCCGGTCGAGCGGTTCCACCCGGCCGAGGGCGGCAATCCGGCGGGGCAGGGGCTGGCTCTGGCGCTGCTGCTCGGCCTGGCGCTGCTGTTGCTGCCGCTGCACGGCCACAGCGATCAGGGCCCCCACCAGGCCGAGCCCCGCCAGAGCCGCCACCAGCTGGCGGGGCCAGCGTCGACCTGCCTCCCCGGGGGGGCACTTGGCCATTGCGCTCTGCACGATGCATCCCCGTTGTAGGCCTGCCGGCCGCCTTGGAGAACGATCGGGCCAAGACCGGGAAGGCGTTTGCCGGCTTCTCCGCCTTACCCAGCCTGTCAGCAACGGGCGGATCTGGGCTGAATCCGCTTGACGCTTCCCCCTTTCCCAAGCCTGGCGGCGGAGCCCGCAGGCTCCGAATGGCCACGGCTGGTGGAGATGGGACCCGGCGCTGTGTCGTGCTGCCGCTTGCCCAGAGTGTGGCGACGGTGACAGGTTGGACGGCAGCAGGCAGTCAGGATCAGGCCCTCCAGCTTGGGAAGCTCTGT
>JBIKUY010000209.1:0-4477 GCA_044347355.1 Prochlorococcaceae cyanobacterium
AGCTCTGTGGATCAGGTTCGCCCACAGCCCCAGTCAAGCCCGCTGGCTCCCCCCCTTCCGGTTCCCTTCCCCGCCTCAATCGGTTTGCTCAGGCGTGAGGGGCTCACCGATGAGCCGCTCCAGGTGCTCGAGGGATCGCTGCCGTCTGATGTGTATGGCCATGCCTTCTTCATGGGCCCCGGTGGCTTCCTGGACAGCGAGCCGCTGGGAGCCGACGGCTTGATCCATCCCTCCCACGACGGCACGCCGCTGTTCAACGGCGATCCGCTGCTGCACCGCCTCGATTTCAGCGGTGGGGAGGTGAAGATCACCAGCCGGATCCCCAAGACCCCCTGCTTCTACACCGACCGGGCCTGCCTCACCCACAAGCACTGGAAGCGCTACGGCTACGCCAACCATGGCCTGGCGCGCCTCTCCTTCAAACTCGGCTTCCGCAATGAGGTGAACACGGCCGTGGTGCCGATGCGTTTCAACAAGGCCGAGGGCAACCGGCTGATCATCACCTGGGATGCGGGGCGACCCTTCGAGATCGATCCCAGCAGCCTCGAGATCGCCACGGCGGTGGGCTTCAATTCCGAATGGAGGGAATGGATCCCCCTGCCCCTGCCCTTCGGCATTGTCACCACGCTCGCCCATCCGGCCTTCGATCCCCATCCCCGGCCGGAGGCGGCCGTTTCCGATGGAGGGGGCGGGCGGCTGTTCAGCCTCAACTACGGCAAATCGATCGGCACGGCCCTGCACCCGATCCTGGATCGCAAGGCGGACGCCCCCTTCACCCGTGGTGATGCCGAGCTTCAGGCTGCTTTCGAGGAGCTCATCACCCTGGCGGAGCGCCTGCTCGGTGCGGCCCGCCGTTTGTTGCGTTTGATCCTCTGGCTGGAGAAACGCCTCCACCCCCGGCTCGGGCATTCGCTCCGGGGTGGCCTTCGCGGGCTGCTCCGTCCGAGCCGCGCCGTTCTTGGCTCTGCTGTCGCCGCACGAACCGTCGGCAAGCGCCACGTGGCGTCTGAACTGCTGGCCCTGATGGAGGAACAGCTGGAAGAGGGGGCGAAGAACACCATCAGCCATGTGAAGGAACTGCTGCGCTTGCTGAAGGTGGCGCGCGGGCTGCTCGCTGATGCCGGCAGCATGGAGGATTTCGTCGATCTGATCAGCTGGGATGGCCAGCAGAAACATCTGCAGAAATGGGCAGTGCGCGTGGAACGCGATGATGAGGAAGACGGCAGCATCAGTGCCGATGGATCGCCGCGCATCCTGCAGAGCATGCACCAGATGGGGGTGACGCGGGACTACGTGATCCTGATGGACACGGTGTTCAAGCTCGGTGTCGAGCAACTGCTCACCGCTCCCTCGCCGAAGCACCCGGCCGTGGACCGTGCGCTGAGAAACCTGCTGGATTACCGCCAGAGTGATTACACGGTTCTCTATATCGTCAGCCGCCGTGATCTGCGTCCGGATCGAAAGGAGGTGACGGCCCGCCGGGTGAAGATTCCCCGTGGCACTGCACACTTCCTGGTGGATTACGATAATCCCGACAACCAGATCACCCTGCACTGTGCCCACAACATCGGCTGGGATGCAGGGGAGTGGAATCGTCCTTTTGACGACTATGACAATGATCCTTACCCCGGCTTTGCTCAGGGCGCCTTCCCCGGTGTCGTGGGCATGGCGACCGGCAGCACCGACATCAACGTGCTTGCTCGCTACGTGCTGGATGGGGAAACTGGAGAGGTAAGCGAAAGCAAAAGCAAGCTGGCCGAGGATCCAGGCCGGGATCTCACCTGGATGCTGGCGCTGTGCGCCTGGTGCCAGCCTGATGGCGTCACGCCGCCGCCCAGGATTCAACAGATCTTCTGGA
This sequence comes from Prochlorococcaceae cyanobacterium, assembly GCA_044347355.1. Lineage (GTDB taxonomy): Bacteria > Cyanobacteriota > Cyanobacteriia > PCC-6307 > Cyanobiaceae > NIES-981. The sequence continues at coordinate 1,859 of JBIKUY010000209.1, forward strand.
ATGGCTGGGGCAGCCATGGCGACCTGCTTCCCAACTACATCAAGCACCTCTACGCCCAGGCCGGCCCGTGGACTCTCACGGTGGAGGAGGCCGCCGAAGCGGCACGCCGCGGCTTGCCCGCCACGCTGCTGCGGCTGGATACGGAGAGCATGACGATTGCCGATCACTATGTCTTTCCGGCTGGCCGCTTCGGCAACTCCGTGCAGTTTCTGCCAACCAGTCAGTCCACACCCGGTGGCGGTGAGGGCTACCTGCTGTGTGTGGTGAACGGCAGCGATGACCCCACCCGTAGTGAATTCTGGTTGTTCGATGCAGCCAAGCTTTCGGCCGGCCCCGTCTGCCGCCTCGGCCATCCCAAGCTGAAAGTGGGGATGACGATCCATTCCACCTGGGTGCCGGAGATTGCTAAACGGAAGGCTACCTATCATGTGTCAGTGAAAAAAGATTACGAAGAAAGGTTCGACCGCATCAATCAAATGAAATCTGAATCGGAATCCGACAAACGCGATCTTCGGCGGCTGTTCGAGCGGCACGTCTATCCCAAGTTTTCCTAGCTCAGTCACCACAGCCACATCGCATCCTTAGCCCTTTCTGTGATGCCCAAGCAGCCGCCTTTCCCCCGCTCGATGCTGCGGGCCAGCGCCGCGGAACTCACCGATGAGCCGCTGGAGGTGGTGGAGGGCGAGATCCCCGCCGATCTGCAGGGCCATCTGTTTCTGATCGCGCCTGTGGGTTCGGTGAGCTCCGACGGCCTGCCCAACCCGGATGACAGCCATGTTTGGAACGGCAACGGGCTGATTCATCGCTTCGATCTCAACCAGACCAGCGGGACGATGACGATCCGCCTCACCACCCGCCTGGCGCGCACGCCCTGCTTCTGGGCCGATCTCGCTACCCGTCCCGGCAGCGCGGCGGCTGGACTCGGCTTCAGCGATTGGGGCATGTCGCGGTTCTCGATGCATCTGGGCATGCGCAATCAGCTCAACACCGCCTTCGTGCCGATGCGCTTCGCGGCCACTGAGCCCACCCGCCTGCTGCTCACCTTCGACGGCGGCCGCCCCTACGAGATCGACCCCACAAGCCTGCAGGTGGTGACGCCGGTGGGCGGCAACGAGGAATGGCGGCCCGGTGCCGACCTGCCCCTGCCCTTCCCGCCGGTGCTGAGCACGGCCCACCCGGTGTTCGATCCGGCCACGGCCACGCTGTACACGGTGAATTACGGGCGCTCCACTGGCAACTTCCTCGACACCATTCCGTTGGTGGATCGGCTCGACCGGCTGGCCGGGGCGCTCGCCCAGGTGCTTCAGCCCCTGGCGATGCTGATGGGAGTGCTGCTGGCCCCCGTGCGCTCCCTGCTGCGCCGGCGGCTGGGGGTGGCCGACTTCGTGCATCTGCTGGCCTGGGACGGCTGTGGCCCCCTGCGCCGCTGGCGGCTGGTGGATGACAAGGGCCAGCCCCTGCGCATCGATCAGACCATGCACCAGATCGGCCTGAGTCGCGATTACCTGGTGCTGGCCGACACCTCGCTGAAGTTCGGGATCGAGCAGCTGCTCTCCCGCCCGTTCCGCCGCTGCCCGGCCCTGAACCGGCTGCTGCGCCGTCTGCTCACCCGTCCCCAGAAGCCCGACACCACGCTGTACATCGTGAGCCGTGCCGATCTCGAGCGGGCGGATGGCACGGATCCAGAGGGGTCGCAGGTGGTGGCCCGGAACCTGGTGATCCCGCTGGAGATCGGCCATTTCCTGGTGGAGGAGGCCAACCCTGGTGGGTGCATCACCCTGCATGCGGCCCATGAGTGCGCCACCGACGTGTCGGAGTGGGTGCGCCCGGAGGACGTCTCCGCCCTGGACGGACGGCCCCTCGATCCGGCTCTGCGGGGCATGATCGCCGTGGGTGCCATGGACCTGGGGCGGCTGGGCCGCTACGAGATCAACGGCGAGACCGCTCTGGTGGAGAAGTCGAATGTTCTGCACAACCCCCAGCTCACCTGGGGGATCGGCCTGTTCGCCTGTCGCCGGGACGCACCCGCGAACGCCGCCGCTGCTGGCCGCATCACCTCCATCTACTGGCAGTCGCTGGGTTTCTGGTCCGACCTGCTGCCGGAGTTCCTGCGGCGGCTCTACGCCGATTACCCCCACCGGCTGGTGCCGGTGCCGGAGGTGCTGCGCGGCTCCGAAGCCGGCCCGGGGCGGCCCTCGGCGCTGTTCCGGGTGGACACGGCCACGATGACCATCGCCGATGCCTACCCGTTTCCGCAGGAGAAACTGGCGGACGGGGAGTGGCAGACCTGGGTGTGCGGTTCCCCTGAGTTCGTGCCCCGGCCCCGGCCCGAGGGGGCGCCCGACCCGGGGGTCGATCCCGCCACCGACGGCTGGATCCTGTGTATCGCCATCAGCGAGAGGGCCAAACAGCTGTGGATCTTTGATGCGGCCGACTTGGCTGCCGGCCCCCTCTGCCGGCTCGCCCATCCCCGTTTCGATCCGGGTTACACCATCCACACCACCTGGCTGGAGCGCATCGAAGCGCGCAGCGCCACCTACTGCATCCCTGCACGGGCCGACTACGACCCGAGGCTGCGGCCCTTGCCCGACCCGGTGCGCGAACTGTTCGAGCAGCACG
>JBIKUY010000250.1:0-3916 GCA_044347355.1 Prochlorococcaceae cyanobacterium
ACGGTTCCCGGCTACTCCCTGATCGAAATCCTCGATGAGGGGCCCATCATGCGGATGGTGCGGGTGCTGGATCAGCGCGACGGGCGCCTCGTGTTGCTGCGTGCCCTGCGCGACGACCGTCCCAGTGCCGCGGCAATCGCCTGCCTTCAGCATGAGGCGTCGGTGTGCGAGAGCCTCGATGGCGAAGCCACCCTGCGACTGCTGCGGCTCGAGCGGCACCAGGATCTGCCGGTGCTGGTGTTTGACGACCCGGGCGGCCAGCCCTTGGCCGGCCGCCACCAGGAGTTCGCCGCCGATTTGGAGCGGTTGCTCAGCCTGATCCGGCACACCGCCCATGCCCTGGGTGAGCTCCACCGTCAGGGACTGCTGCACAACAACCTCCACCCCCGCGGCCTGTTGCTGGCTGACGACGGCAGGGTGCGTCTGCTGGCTCTGGAGCAGGCCGCTCCGCTCGGCGAGCCTCCGCTCCAGGCCCCCGAGCAGCGGCCGCTGCAGGATCTTCTGTATCTCAGTCCGGAAGCCAGCGGTCGGCTGCAGCGGGCCCCTGACCGCCGCAGCGATTTCTACGCCCTCGGCATCTGCCTCTACGAGCTGCTCACCGGCCGCACCCCTTTCGCGGCCAGCGATCCGATGGCGGTGATCCATGGGCACCTCGCCCGCTCACCCGAACCCCCTCACCAGCTCGAGCGAAGGATTCCGGAAGCCCTTTCGGCCCTCGTGCTCAAGCTGCTGGCCAAGCAGCCTGACGACCGCTACCAGACCGTCCTCGGTCTGCTGGCCGACCTGGGGGAGTGCTCCAGCCAGTGGCAGCGCCTGGGTCGAATCGAGCCCTTCGCCCTGGGCAGCGCCGACCGGGGCGATCGCCTGGTGATTCCCCATCGGCTGTTCGGCCGTGCGTCCGACCGCCAGCGCTTGCTGGCCCGGGTGGAACAGGCCCTGTCGGGAGCGGGAGCGATGGTGGGGCTCAGCGGCGCGGCCGGCGTCGGCAAATCGAGCCTGATCGAGTCGCTGCGGCCTGCCCTGCAACGCCGGCACTGCCTGGTTGCGGAGGGCAAGTGCGATCAGCTGGGGCTGAACATCCCTTATGCACCCCTGATCCAGTGCTTCGCAGCACTGGCGCGTCAGGTGCTGAGCCAGGACGCGGACGCTCTGCAGGCCTGGCGCCAGCGTCTGCAAAGCGCCCTCGGGGGTGCGGCGCAGCTGCTGGTGGAGGTGCTGCCGGAACTGGGGCTGATCCTCGGGCAGCAGCCGCAGCCCGAACCATTGCCCCCCCTGGAGGCCCAGAACCGCTTCCGCCAGGTGGTGCTGCGGTTCCTCGCGGTGTTCTCCCAGCCTGACCATCCCCTGGTGCTCGTGCTGGACGACCTCCAGTGGGCCGATCAGGGTTCCCTGGCCATCCTGCGGGAGATGCTGCTCCAGGACGGCCTGGCGAATCTCCTGGTGATCGCCGCCTGGCGGGATCAGGAGCTGGGCCCGGCCCATCCGCTGCATGCGCTGCTCCAGCAGCTCGCCGCCCAGGCGGCCAGGTTTGAGACCATCGAGCTCCAGCCCCTTGCGGTGGAGGACGTGAACCACCTGCTGGCGGCCAGCTTCGGCTGCCCCCCTGCCGAGTGCCGGGAACTGGCACGGCGGTTGCAGGACACCACCGGCGGCAATCCCTTCTTTATCAACCAGCTGCTGCAGAACCTCGTCCGCGAGGGTCATGTGCGCTTCGACGGCCAGCGCTGGGTCTGGGATCTGGAGAGCATCCGGGCGGCCACCTTCCCCGATGACGTGGTGAGCCTGGTGCTGGACGAACTGAAGCGCCTGCCGGCGCCGGTGCGGCGCACCCTCACCATGGCCGCCTGCCTGGGCAACCGCTTCGATGCCACGGCCCTGGCGATGGTGGGTGGTCAGCCCAGTGCCACGGTTCGCCGCCATCTGGGGGCGGGCGAGGCGGCCAACCTGGTGGCTCCTCTGGCCAGCTCCGGTTCCCCGGATTCGGTTTACCGCTTTCTGCACGACCGCATCCAGCAGGCGGCCTACGCGGCCCTCGCCGACGAGCGGGAGCGGGCTGCCATTCACCTGCGGGTGGGCCGGCGCATGCTGGCCGGTCGCGACGCTCTCGCCGAGGGGCAGCTCTTCGACCTGGTGGACCACCTCAACCGCGGCCGGCTGCTGATCGACGACCGTCAGGAGTGTCTCGAGCTGGCCGGATTGAATCTGGAGGCTGCCCGCCGGGCCAAGGCCTCGGTGGCCTACGCCACCGCCCTCGCCTACCTCGAGCAGGGGGTGGCCCTGCTGCCGCCGGATCCCTGGCGGCAGCACCATGGTCTCGCCTACGCCCTGCACAAGGACCTGCTGGAGTGCCAGTACCTCTGCGGCGCGATCGACCAAGCCCAGGAGTCCGCCGACATCCTGCTGAGTCACGTTCGCGACCGTCTGCAGCTGGCCGATGTGCAGGGCCTGCGCATGATCCTCTGCACCGCTCTTAACCGCATGACCGAGGTGCTGGAGCTGGGCTACTCGGCCCTCCGCGAGCTGGGGCTGCCGATGCCCGCGAGTCCGGCTGCGGTACGGCGGGCCCAGCGCTTGGAAACCTGGCGCATCCAGCGGCTGCTGCTGGGCCGTTCGATCCCGTCGCTGGCCCACCAGCCGCCGCTGCAGGACCCCCTGCAGCAGGCAAGGCTGACCCTGATGGCCCAGATGATCCCCGCCCTGTACTACCTCGACATGGAGTCGAGCCATCTCTGCTACCTGCGGATGGCCCGGCTGTCGATGCAGCAAGGCCATACGCCGGTCACGGCCATGGCTTACCTCGGCCTCGGCCGGTTTCTGGGCGAAGAACGGGCCCGTTTCACCCAGCGCCAGCAGTTTGGCCGTGTGGGCCTGCAGCTGGCGGAGCACTACGGCAGCCAGGCCCTGCTCTGCAAGGCCCACTTTCTCTATGGCGGCTTCATCCATGGCTGGAATGAATCCGCCGGGGAGGCGGTGAGCCACCTGCAGCGCGCCTTCGAGGCGGGGATGGCATCCGGCGATCTGGTGTGGGCCTGCTACGCCAACAACGTGCGGTGCATGCAGCTGGTGTTCCTGGGCCGCCCCTATGGCGAGATCGAAGCAGAGAGCCAGCGCTGCCTCGACCACGCCCGCCAGGTGAGTGAACACTTCACCCCGGTGTTTCTTCTGATCACGCGGCAGCTGGCGCGCTGTCTCCAGGGGCATACCCGCAGTGCCACCGATCTCAGTGATCACGAGTTCGATGAGACGGAGCAGCGGACGCTGCTGGAGCAGCGGCCCGAATTCCGAGTTGCCCTGCACTGGTATCAGCTCTGCAAGACGCAGGTGCTGCTGCTGGCGGGCGAGCACCGCCAGGCCTTGGCGATGGTGCGTGCTGCCCAAACCACTCGCAGCGCTGCCTCAGGGCTGCTGCATACGGCGGAGGATGGCTTTCTCCATGCCCTCTGTCTAGCGGCCGCTCTGCCGGAGGAAGGGGATGCCGCCCTGCGGCGGCTCCATCGCCAGAACCTGCGCCACCTGGGCCGGGAGCTTGATGGCCGCGCCCGTCTCTGCCCCGCCAATTTCCGCCACCGTGCCCTGCTGGTGCAGGCCGAGATCGCCTGGGTGGACGGCAGGACCCCCCAGGCCCTGGTGCTCTACGGGCTGGCGATTCAGGCGGCCCTGGAGGCCGGCCATGAACCCCTGGCCGCTTACGCCCATGCCAGGGCGGCCGCCCTGCACCGCAGCCTCGGCGACCCGGTGGCCGCCCGCGCCCACGCCGAGGAGGCCCGCTACCGCCAGGAGCGGTTGGGACGGGTTGAGCTGGGCGGCTCGCAGGACGCCCCTTCTCAGCCGGTGAGCGGCTTACTGGGCCGGAGCCTGGATCTGCACAGCCTGATTGAGTCGATGCAAGCCCTCTCCAGGGAGATCCTGCTCGATC
>JBIKUY010000030.1:0-11132 GCA_044347355.1 Prochlorococcaceae cyanobacterium
CTGGAGATCGAGGGAAATCTGCTGGTGCTGGAAGCTGGACTGGAGGACCGTTGGTCGCTGGGGGCCTTGGCCGACGAGGAAGCGGCCGCGGCCCGGCAGGCCTTTGCCCTCGCCCGCGAGCAGGCCGGAGGCCTGCAGTTCCTGGCCGTACAGGCCGAGGAAAGCGACCAGCGCTTCGAAGGGTTCTGGCTGTTGCAGGATCTGCCAGACCCCTGACCCCCGAACCTTCTCCCCGCTGATGGCCGAAGCCCTGGACGCCCCGTTCAACCGCCCCGACAGCGGCTTTAACACGCTTCCGGATTGGACCTGGGTGGGCTGCTATGGGGGCTATTACCTGCAGGCCGATCTTCTGGCAGGCTTTGAGCACGGGTTTTTCACCCGCCACTGGCAGGGCCGCGGGCCCGAGGAACTGGCGGGTTACCTGAGTGCCGGGCTGAGCGTGCATCGCACCCGCCAGGTGCATAGCAACAGGGTGCTCCCAGCCCGTGAGGCCAGTGTTCCCCCCTGGCCCACTGCCGACGGCCTGCACAGTGATGGAGGTGGACAGAGCCTGTGGGTGTGTGGCGCCGACTGCACGCCGGTGCTCCTGGCCGATCCGGTGCGTGGTGCCGCGGCCGCATGCCATGCCGGCTGGCGCGGCGTGGCCAGCGGCATCCTGGCGGAGGCGGTGCGCGAACTGGTGGCCTCAGGCAGTGTGGCGGGGGATCTGCTGGTGGCCCTCGGCCCCGCCGTGAGCGGAGCGAACTACCAGGTGGAACACCAAGTGAGCAAACAGGTGGCCGCGAGCCTCACGCCCCTACTGCGTTCAGCGAATGGCGCTGGGGCCGGGGAGTCGGACCTGATTCAAGAATTGGAGACCCTGCGCAGTGCTGGGGGTTTGAAAAGCGATCCGGAGCCGGAGAAAGATCGCCTAGACATTCGCCAGGCAGCGCGCATCCAACTGGAATTGCTGGGCATCAACCGGGAACGGATTGCCCTCTGCCCCCTCTGCACTGTGGCCGAACCGGAGCTGTTCCATTCCTGGCGCAGAGATGGCGTGAAGGCAGTGCAGTGGAGTGGAATCGTGGCTCAAGGCTGAGGCCCAGGCCCCCAGAGTGAATCACTGAGTTGAGCATGGGTTACTCCGATTTCCCAGGGAAATCGTTCCAATGCCCTTGCAGATGGGCCTAAGAATCAGTAATAATGCAGTTGCTGCATAGTTTCACTCTCCATGCTCACCGGCGCAGACCTGCTCGCCAAGGTCAAAGAGCTCTCAGACGCATCCAAATCCGACCTCGTTCGGGCCTGCGGGTATGTCTCTCACAAGAAAGACGGCACCGAGCGGTTGAACTTCACCGCCTTCTACGAAGCCCTGCTCAATGCCAAGGGTGTCGACCTTGGGGCACCGGCCAAGGCCGGCAAAGGTGGACGCAAGCTCAGTTTCTTCACCAAAGTTCAATTCAACGGCAACCTCATGGTGGGCAAGGCCTACACGGCCCAGCTTGGCCTGGAGCCCGGCGACGAGTTTGAGATCAAGCTCGGCCGCAAGCAGATCAAACTGGTGCCCCTGGGCACGACTGAAGACGACGAGGAGTGATGGGGCTACGGCAGGCGGGACAGCTCTTGCGGCCGTCCTGCCTGCAGATCTCATCGCCGCTGGCTGAGCAATGCCAAGGCTAGCTTCTCAGCCACCTTGATACCATCAATTGCTGCAGAGAGAATACCACCGGCATAGCCAGCTCCTTCTCCAGCTGGGTAAAGCCCTGGTGTGTTGATCGATTCCAGCGACTCGAAACTTCTGAGAATCCGCAGAGGTGACGACGTGCGGGTTTCGACCCCGGTGAGTACAGCTTCATCCTGGCAAAAACCAGCCAAGCTGCGCTCGAACAGAGGCAACGCTTCCCGCAGTGCCCTGGTCACAAATTCTGGAAGACATGTTTCCAGGTCGCTGTACTTAACCCCGGGCTGGTACGAGGGTTTCACCGCCACAGGTTGCGCCTGAATGTCAGCTCCAATGCTGCTGACCGGCTCCAGACCAGGCAGCAACTGCAGGTCTAGGCTGGGGCGGCCAGCCAAGAAGTCGGCCAGCCGTTGGGCTGGTGCGAGCATCGTAGCGCCGCCCGCCACAAAAGCCCGCTGCTCCCAGTGGCGCTGAAACGCCACACCGGCCAGCGGATCCCCCGGAGTATCGCCATAGGGCTCCAGGTCGGCCAGGGTCACATTCACCACGATGCCGCTGTTGGCATTGCGCTCGTTGCGGGAGTGCTGGCTCATGCCATTGGTCACCACCGCACCGGCCTCCGATGTGGCCCCCACCACCAGGCCACCGGGGCACATGCAGAAGCTATACACGTCACGGCCGAGATTGGCTGGCTCACGACAGTGATGCACCAGCTTGTATTCCGCTGCCCCCAGCCGGGGGTGGCCGGCTGACTCTCCCCAGCGGGCCCGGTCGATGAGCGGCTGAGGGTGTTCGATGCGCACGCCTATGGCGAAGGGTTTGGCCTCCATGGCCATGCCCTCACTGCGCAGCCACTGAAACGTGTCGCGGGCACTGTGGCCAACAGCCAACACCACCGCAGACGCGGGAATGCGCTGGCCGTCGGCCAGAAGCACGGCACGCACCTTGCGGCTGGTGGGCTCCAGCGCCAGGCCGGTGACCCGGCTGCCGAAGGCCACCTCACCGCCCAGGGCCTCGATCCGGGCCCGCAGCCCCCGCACCACCGTTGCCAGCTTGAACGTACCGATGTGGGGACGGTGAAGGGTGAGGATCTCGGGGTTGGCACCGGCGTTCACCAGCTCCTCGAGCACCTTGCGCACGTAGGCGCGGGGCTCGCTCACCTGGCTGTAGAGCTTGCCGTCGGAGAAGGTGCCGGCGCCCCCCTCGCCGAACTGGGCATTGGATTCGGGATTGAATGGGCGCTCGCCGCGCCAGAAGCCGAAGGTGTCTGCGCTGCGCTGCTTCACGGATTGGCCACGCTCTAGCAGCAGGGGCCGCAGCCCCAGCTGGGCCAGCAACAGGGCGGCGAAGTAACCGCAGGGACCGGCGCCGACCACCACAGGCCGCAATCCAGACCCATCGGCCGGGCCACACACCGGCCGATAGCGCTCATCCGGCGTGGGCCGCAGATGGGGATCACCATGAAAGCGCTCCAGCAGCCGCGCCTCGGCCGCTGGCGAGAGGGCTAGCTCCAGATCGAGGCTGTACACAAGCCGGATCGGACGGTGACGCCTGGCATCCACGCTGCGCTTCACCAGCCGGTGGCTGCGCAGCTGCTCCGGCTTGAGCCGCAGACGGCGGCAGATGGCCGCCGTGAGCTCGGTGTCCGTGTGGTCGAGGGGAAGTTTCAGCTCACTCAGCCGCAGCACGATTCACCCCCAGGCATCAGATCGCTGCGGATGGACCCCGCTGCCCCTTCATTTCAGCAGCCCTCAGCCCCGACACAGCTCTGCCAGGCTGTGGGCAATACCGGTTGCCTGCCATCCATGTCGCTCAGCCACTGTCCCCTCTGCGTGGCGCTGGCAGTGCTCAGCACCGTGCGGGGGCTGAGCCTGGCCCTGCTGGCCTGGCAGCTGATCGCTCCGCAGCGGCGGCCTGACGCCGCATTGGCCGGCCCTGCCCGACCTGTCCCCGTGCCGGCATCATGAGCCCTGCCAGCACCCCAGTGGCTCAGGCCTTGACTGCCACCTATTTCGGCGCCAACGGCTGGCTGCTGGAGATCGCCGGCCTGCGGGTCCTGGTGGACCCCTGGCTGGTGGGCCCTCTGGTGTTTCCGCCGGGCCCCTGGCTGTTTCAGGGGGAAATGGCGGCTCCATGGCCACTACCCGAGCGCCTGGATCTTCTGCTGCTCACCCAGGGTCTGCCCGACCACTGCCACCGGCCCACCCTGGAGCAGCTCGATCGCCAGCTGCCGGTGGTGGGCTCTGCCCAGGCGGCCCAGAAGGTGCGGGAGCTGGGCTTCCAGCGGGTGGAGACCCTCCGTCCCGGCCAGGCCACGGCGGTGGCCACACCCGGAGGGGAGGATCTGCGCATTGAGGCCACGGCAGGCGCGCCGGTGCCGATGGTGGAGAACGGCTACCTGCTCAGCCACAGCAGCGCTTGCCTCTACCTAGAACCCCACGGCTTTCTCGCCGGCCCTGAGCAACTGCCGCCCCGCAGCGTGGATGTGGTGATCACCCCGGTGGTGGATCTCGGCTTGCCGGTGGCCGGAGCCTTCGTGAAGGGCCGCAGCGTGCTGCCGGAGCTTCTCGAGCGCTTCCAGCCCCACACCGTGCTGGCCAGCACCAGCGGCGGCGACGTGCGCTACTCGGGACTCCTCAGCCGGGTGCTCTGGCAGCAGGGATCCCTGCCTGAGGCGGAAGCAGTGGCGACTGGCAGCGGCCAGGACTGCCGGCTGATCGATCCCATCCCTGGCCAGCCGATCCCGCTCAACCGGCCGGGCTGAAGCCGAGATCGGCCTCGATTGCCGCCACCGCCAAGCGGGTGGCGATCACCGCATCGGGGTTGAGGCTGATCGAGTCGATCCCCTCAGCCAGCAGGAATGCGGCGAATTCGGGGTGGTCGCTGGGGGCCTGGCCGCAGATGCCGATCTTGCGGCCGCAGCGCCGGGCCGTGGCGATCGCCAGGCTGATCATCGCCTTCACGCTGGGGTGGCGCTCGTCGAACAGATCCGCCACCAGGGCGGAATCGCGGTCGAGGCCCAGGGTGAGCTGGGTGAGGTCGTTGGAGCCGATCGAGAAGCCATCGAAGCGCTCGGCGAACGCCTCGGCGCTGATCACGTTGCTGGGCAGCTCGCACATCACGTACACCTGCAAGCCGTTCTGCCCGCGCACCAGGCCCTGCTCGGCCATGGTGGCCAACACCCGGTCACCCTCCTCGGGGGTGCGGCAGAAGGGCACCATCGGAATCACGTTGGTGAGCCCCATCCGCTCTCGCACCCGCAGCAGGGCCTGACACTCCAGGGCGAAGGCGGCCCGGAAAGCGGGGGCGTAGTAGCGGGAGGCGCCGCGCCAGCCGATCATCGGGTTCTCCTCATCCGGCTCGAAAGCGGCGCCGCCCAGCAAGCGGGCGTATTCGTTGCTCTTGAAGTCTGAGAAGCGCAGGATCATCGGCCGCGGGAAAAAGGCGGCGGCGATGCGGGCCATGCCCTGGGAGAGCAGGTCTATGTAGTACTCCGCCGGCTCCCCATAGCCCGCCACCAGCTCGGCGATGGCATGGCGTTCGGCCGGATCCCGCACCCGCTCCGGTTCCAGCAGGGCGAGGGGGTGCACGCGGATGTGGTTGGCGATGATGAATTCCAGCCGGGCCAGACCCACCCCGTCGCAGGGGATGGCCGCCAGCTGGAACGCCTCCTCGGGGTTGCCCACGTTCATCAGGATCTGGGTGCGGGTGGGGGGCAGATCCCCCAGCTCCTGCTCCTCAACCCGAAAAGGCAGTGCACCTCGGTACACCCGACCCTCATCGCCCTCGCAACAGCTCACCGTTATCGGCTCGCCGTCGGCGATCACCTCGGTGGCGTTGCCGCTGCCGACGATGGCCGTGATCCCCATCTCCCGGGCGATGATCGCCGCATGACAGGTGCGGCCGCCCTGGTTGGTGATCACGCCACTGGCCCGCTTGAGGATCGGCTCCCAGTCGGGATCAGTGCGCTCGGTCACCAGCAGATCGCCCGGACGGAAGCGCTGGATTTCGGAGGGATCGCGGATCACCCTGGCCAGGCCGCTATTCACCGACGCCCCGATTGCCCGGCCCCGGCAGAGCACTTCGGCGCCGCCACCTCCGGGCCCAGCCTCCAGGTGCCAGCTGCGCAGCACCGTGGCCGAGCGGCGTGACTGCACGGTTTCCGGCCGGGCCTGGAGGATGAACAGCTCTCCGGTTTGGCCGTCCTTGGCCCACTCGATATCCATCGGCGTGGGCGTGCCCCGCCGGGCGCTGTAATGGCGCTCGATCGTGCAAGCCCAACGGGCAAGCTGCAGGGCCTCCTCGTCGCTGATGGCGAAGCGGCGCTGCTCCCGTTTGGGCACGGGCACGTTGCGGGTGGCGGCGGTGCCCGGCTCGCTACCGGCGGCACCGCTGGCATCGGGATCGGCGTACACCATTCGGATCGCCTTGCTGCCAAGGCGCCGCTGCAGGATCGGCGCAAAGCCCTGCTCCAGGGTGGGCTTGAAGATCAAATACTCATCGGGGTTCACCGTGCCCTGCACCACGTTCTCGCCCAGTCCGTAGGCGGCGGTGAGCAACACCGCATCGCGAAAGCCCGTCTCGGTGTCGATGCTGAACATCACACCCGAGGCGGCCAGGTCAGAGCGCACCATGCGCTGCACGCCGATCGAGAGGGCCACATCGAAGTGGTCGAAGCCGTTGATCTGGCGGTAGGAGATGGCCCGGTCGGTGAACAGGGAGGCCAGACAGCGCCGGCAGGCCGCCAAAAGCGCCGCCTCCCCCTGCACGTTCAGGAAGGTTTCTTGCTGGCCGGCGAAGGAGGCATCGGGGAGGTCTTCGGCGGTGGCGCTGGAGCGCACTGCCACCGCCAGCTCGCTCCCTCCCGCCAACTGGCGGTAGGCGGCGATGATCGCCCGCTGCAGGTCGTCGGGCAGGGGCGCATGCAGCAGCAGCGAGCGGGCGGCGGCGCCGGCGGCTTGGAGGGCAGCGATGTCGTGGCTGTCCAGGCTGTCAAGCAGGGCGTGCAACCGCTCCGCCAGCCCATTGCTGGCGATGAAGTGGCGGTAGGCGTCGGCGGTGGTGGCGAAGCCATCGGGCACCCGCACCCCCTGGCCGCCCAGCTCGCGGATCATTTCGCCCAGGGAGGCGTTCTTCCCCCCCACCTGGGGGATCGCCTCGATGCCCACCTGGGCGAAGGGCACCACCAGGAGAGAGCGCTCACCTGAAGCGGCCGGGGAGTGGTGGCCCTCTGAAGGATGGCCTTCAACCGAATCGCGATCGAATCCCATAGGAGTGGAGCAGCCAACCGAACTCTGGCGCTGACCGGCGAGCAAGGCCGGAACTGTGAACGGCATGACGCACTGGGAGCCGCCTGGCTTTGGTGCCACAGTGGAGTGTCACCCACCGTCCCACCGGGTTTCGTGTTTCGTTTCTCCCCCGCCTGGATTTCAGCCGCTGCTGTTGCCCTCGCCAGTGTTCCGCTGGCGACTGGTCTGTCGATCGCACCCGCCCGAGCCCAGGCCCAGGCTGCCGCGGCCAAGCCGGCATCGATGGAGCTGATGAATGACCTGGCCCTTACAGCCGCCGTGAATGTCTGCGAGCTGGCGATCGAGGAGAAGATGCCGGTGCAGAAGTCGGTGGTGTCCAACGCCAAGGCCATCACCTTCCTGGTGACCAATCGCTACGGATCCCAAGTGGCAGGTGCCGGCAAACTGGAGACGGAGCAGATCGCCAACGGCACCATCATTCAGATCGTGGCCCGGGTGAAGCAAGGCTGTTACGCCAAACTGAATGCAGCCGACAAAAAGTTTGTCGACGACGTGATCAGTGAACTGGAGAAAGCCGCAAAGTCCCAGCCCCAGTCCCAGCCGCGCCGCTGAATCAGTTTCAATACTGTTACTCGCGTGACGGTCAGTCGGGTAGGTCATCCTGGCTGCTGCTCTCAGGCAGCAGCTGGGCCAACAGTCCAGCAGCCATCAACAGCATGCCCAGGCTGAGTGCTAGGCCACGGTTGGCGGCGGCAGGACCATCACTCCAAACACCGGCGGAGAGGAAGGCTGCCCCCAGCAGCAGGGAAGGCACGAGCACGATGCCCTTGGCGGTGCGATTGAGGCCCATCAGGAGATAGCGGGGCAGGCTGGATCGACGGTTTCGCCTGTCAGGGGCGTAGCCAAGCCAGCGGCCACCAGTCCGGCCCCAAGATCCACGCCTGGCCGCTGGCCGCTGGGCAGGCTGCTCACCAGGGCCAGCAACTGGCCATCCTGTTGACCGAGGGGGCGCAACTTCAGGCGGCTGCCGCGCCCCACTGCCTGCCGCAGCCAGCGCACGGCCTCCTGATCCTGGGCGTCGGCCACGGCGATGCAGGCCAGCCGCACGCTGTAGCTGCGGTTGCTGTCGCCCACCTGCAGCACGGTGCCCGTGCGCACCTGGCGCAGCTCAGCCGCTGCGCTGCTCGCTGGAAAAACAACCAGCGCCAACAGCATCAACGGCACCACCACAGCTGTAAGCAGGGGCTTCTGCCAGGTGCGCCCCATCAGAGCTTGGCGCCGCAGCTGGGGCAGAAGTGGTGGGCACTCTCGGTGCTGCTGCCACAGCTGTTGCACTGCCGGGTGGTGGCGATGGCCAGCTCGGGATGACTGGGAAGGCCCACCATCTGGGCATTGCTGGCGCCGGGGGGCACCATCGGATAGCAGTTTTCGTTGCGACGCACCTGCACGTCAATGAACACGGGCCCGGGATGGCTAAGAGCCTGCTGAAGTTGCTGGCGCAGCTGGCTGCGCTCGGTGATGCGGATGCCGCGCACCCCGAAGGCCTCCGCAAGAGCTTCGAAGTTGGGCATGCCGTCGGTCATGTCCGAAGCGGAGTACCGCTCGTCGTAGAAACTCTCCTGCCACTGGCGCACCATGCCCTGCCAGCCGTTGTTGAGCACCACCACCTTCACTGGCAGGTTGTACTGGGCCAACGTGCCCAGTTCCTGAATATTCATCAGGATCGAGGCGTCGCCGGCCACGCAGATCACTTGCTCGTCGGGGAAGGCCGTTTGCACCCCCATGGCGGCGGGCATGCCAAAGCCCATGGTGCCCAAACCGGCAGAACTGATCCAGTGGCGGGGCCCGTTGTGCAGGTACTGGGCCGCCCACATCTGATGCTGGCCCACATCGGTGGTGTAGAAGGCATCGGCAGCTAACTCCCTCAGGGCGATCACCACCTCCTGGGGCGCGATCTCACCCACGGGATCGGGCACCACCAGAGGGTAGTGATGCTTCCAGTCGGCAATCCGCTCCAGCCAGGCGTGGGTGCGACCATCGCTGCTCTCCCCACGCGATCCATCCAGGAGGGCGGTGAGGGCCTGCCGTACGTCCCCCACCACCGGCACTTCCGGTAAGCGGGTCTTACCCACCTCAGCCGCATCGATGTCGATGTGGATCACCTGGGCCCGCGGGGCGAAGCCATCCAGCCGGCCGGTGACGCGGTCGTCGAAGCGGGCGCCGATGGCAATCAGGAGATCGCACTCAGTGACGGCGAAATTGGCGTAGGCGGTGCCGTGCATGCCCAGCATGCCCACCGCCAGGGGATGGGTCTCATCAAAGGCCCCCTTACCCATCAGGGTTGTGGTGACGGGCATCTGGAAGCGCTCGGCCAGTTGCCGCACCTGCTCGTGGGCACCGCTGCTGATCGCGCCACCGCCCACATAGAGCAAGGGCCGATGGGCATCCCGCATCAGGGCGAGGGAGGCCTCGATCGCCTCGGTACGCGGGCTTGGGGGCTGACGGAAACCCTTGGGAACGGCCGTGCCAGGCTCCACCGGCACATAATCGAACTGCTCAACGCCCACATCCTTGGGCACGTCGATCAACACGGGGCCGGGCCGGCCGCTCGCGGCGATCAGGAAAGCCTCGGCCACGATCCGGCCGATGTCGCGGGGGTCGCGCACCACCCAGGAGTGCTTCACGATCGGCAGGGTGATGCCGAAGATGTCGGTTTCCTGGAAAGCGTCGGTGCCAATCGAGGCCCGGGGAACCTGGCCGGTGATCACCACCATCGGCACCGAATCCATGTGGGCCGTGGCGATGCCGGTGACCAAATTGGTGGCGCCGGGGCCGGAGGTGCCGAAGCAAACGCCCACCTGGCCAGTGGCGCGGGCGTAGGCGTCGGCCGCGTGGGTGCCGCCTTGCTCGTGGCGCACCAGGATGTGCTTCAGCCAGCCGCGGCTCTCCGCCTTGTGCAGCTCGTCGTAGATCGGCAGGATCGCGCCGCCGGGATAGCCGAAGATGTGCTTCACCCCATGGAGCCGCAGGGCATCCATCAAGGCGTAACCGCCACTCACCCTTCGGGGCTGAACGCCATCGGCCGGGCCCTGAGCAGCGGCTTGATCTGCAGGGATGCGGTCCGCAGAGGTGAGGGGCGTAAGCGTCACGGCTGCAGAGGCCAGGGCACAACCTGGCTGGTTAACGGGATAGGGCAACCCTAGGTGCTGGAGGCGCTGTTGGGGCAGTGGCTGCGACCCGCCGGGCCCGCGCCATCTGCCGCAACACCAGGGCCGGATCGATCCAAGCCCCGCGGAAACGCATGCCCCAGTGGAGATGGGGCCCGGTGCTGCGGCCACTCACCCCCACATGGCCGATCAGCGCGCCCATGCGCAAGGCCTGCCCCTGGCGCACCTGCACAGGGCCGCTGCGGTACACCCCGCCCTGCACCGCGCCAGAGAGGTGGCAATAGATGTGTTCGTAATCGCCGGAACGGATCACCAGGCCCAGGCCGCAGGTGCCGTCATTGATCACGCTCTGCACCACGCCACCCCACCAGTTACGGATCGGAGATCCCATGGGCGCAGCGATGTCCAGGCCATAGTGGGGCTCCGCCTGGCCCCATGGGCCGGTGCGGGTGCCGAAATGGCTGGTGAAACCGGCAAAGTTCACCACGGGGAAGACTCCGAGCCGCCACACGCTGCCGGCACTGCCCCGGGCGGCCGGGGCGATCAAACCAGCAGCAACTGCGACCGCCAGGACAGCCGCAGCCCGCCGCCAGCGGCTCCGCTCAGAGCAGCCCGAGGGCATGGAGAGGACCCCGGCCGCTCACCAGTTCCAGAAGGAAGGCGGAGAAGCCCACCATGGCCAGGCGACCGTTCCACACCTCGGAGCTGTTATTCCAGCCCCAGGCCCACTTGTCCTGGGGGTAGAGCTTCACTTTGGTGTTCAGGGCCGCCGCCTGGTCCAGGTTCACCTCAGGACCCTCGAGGGCCTGCTGCACCAAGTGGGCCAGCCCCTCGATGAAGGCGGGCGTGGTGTCGAGGGCCGGGACGCGACGGAAGTTGGTGATCCCCGCCTCGGTGGCGATCTCCCGGTATTCGATGTCGATCTCTTCGAGGGTTTCGATGTGCTCGCTCACGAAGCTGATCGGCACCACCACCAGGTCCTTCACCCCCTGGGCCCCGAGGTCGTGGAGCGCGTCGTCGGTGTAGGGACGCAGCCACTCCACCGGCCCCACCCGG
>JBIKUY010000442.1:0-2834 GCA_044347355.1 Prochlorococcaceae cyanobacterium
TCAGGCCTCATCCCCCGACCGCGAATCCGACCCCCATCGTGCGTTCCCTGCGAAGGACAAGGACCAGGGTCCGTTCCTATCGTCCGTAAACGGAGTGCGGCGGGGGCTTGGTGAAGTCGCCGTGTGCTGTGCCCGCGATTCAGATGCCTTGTGAATGACGCCGCGAAGTGTCCGTCATCGCACGCCAGGGCCTGGAGGCATCGCGGGTGGGGCGAACCAATCGCTGTGCGAATTCCCTGACACTGTGGGTTTGTCGGGCTGTCCCCGAGGCGATTCGGCACGGAGATTCACGAAGCGGTTTCGAGGTTCCAGCCGGAGGAGAATGTCGTTCGTTGGAAGATGCCCCGGGCTTCTTCCAGCATCTCGAGCCAGACACTGGGAGTGTACCGGCTGGATAAGTGAAACAAGACGAGTTGCCCCACATCGGCTTCCCGGGCGAGTTCAGCCGTGAGCTGGGTGGTCATGTGATAGTTGCGTCGCGCGAGTTCGAGGTCGCTGGCCCGGTATTGTGCTTCACAGACGAGGGTGGTCACCCCCCGCAAGGCCGTTGCCAGTTGGTGTCGAGCGGCCGAATCGAGCAGAAAGTCGGTGAGGTAGGCGATCGAGGCACCGGGAGTTTCCACGAGCAGCTGTCGCCGCAGTTGCGACAGGGGCACCGAGAGAGAGCCCACTTCAATCAACGGATCTTCCTGCCCAACAGCGGCGGTGGTCAGCTGCTTCAGCCAGGGCCCCGGACGCAAGCCCAGGCTCGCGAGGCGCGTGATATCGATGTTCGTCTTGGTCTTTTCCCGAACGATCCACGCGAGAGTGGGGGTGCCATGGTTCATCTGCAGCGCCTCGACCGTGGCGGATCCCAGGTCCAGCAACACCGTGTCCCACGCAGTGGTCCCCTCGTCATGCGCGATGGCAAATGCCTCCTGCAGCTCAAAACGCGAGGTGGAGTTCTGTCCGGGTGTGATGTCGTGGACCCGCCAGGTTGCCGACATCGTCTCGTGCAGATTCCAGAGGAATCCGCGGAATCGATGCTGGAGAATCTCGGCGGCACCCGCGGGCCCCCACAGATGATTCGGCTGATCCTGTCGATTGAACAGTGCTCGGAACAGCGAATCGAATCCCGCGACATGATCCATGTGAAAATGGGAAAAGCAGATGTGGTCCAGTTGCTGGAGTTCGCCGAAGGGAATGGTGTGGAGACAACCTTCACCACAGTCGAACAACAACCGGCACACACCCTGCCCCGAATCCACGCGGACCAGCAAGGCATTGTCGTCGCCAGGTCGCCCCAGGATCTCGTATTGAAGACTCATCGAATTGGACTTTCATTCATTAAGCGGAGAGTGATTTCCATGACAGACTTCGCTTCGCAGATCACGGAAGCGTCAGAACATGTCTCGTCAATCCCCGAGAAGCCGGGAAGTGATGTGATTGATTGGAAAGGACACCGGATGGGGGGGAATAGTTCGCACGCGCGGTCAGGGTCAGGTCTCGTTTCCCTGGGAAGGGGGACGCTTCGTGCCGGCGACGGCACCTCGAGGCCTTGGCGGATTGGCGACGCAAGTCGTGTTCCCAAGGATCGCGATTGGTGCCCGGCGAATTAGACACTCCCTTCAGGATTGGCCTCGCATGCGGGCGACTGGCCCAGGTAACCACCTGCGGTGGCTACCTGGGGCTAGGATAGAGTTCCCCTACAGGGAACGCACGATGGGGGTCGAATTCGGGGTTGGGGGATGGCGCCCGATGGGCGTAATGGCGGGTGGGTCCCGTGGCGGATGGGCCGGGGACCGCGATTGCGGGAATCGCGCCCGGTGCCAATCGAAGTAGACAATCCCTTCAGGATTGGGTGCGGGTGGGGGCGAAAACCCCAGGTATCCACCTGCGGTGGCTACCTGGGGCTAGGATAGAGTTCCCCTACAGGGAACGCACGATGGGGGTCGAATTCGGGGCCGGGGGGTGGGGATCGATGGGCGATGTTGTGGGGCCGGGTTGGGATTCGGCGTCGTGACGGTTGGGTGCCGAGGCGAATGAGTGTCGTGGCCGATGGGTTCCGCCGCGGATGGGCGTCATAGCGGATTCGGCGTCGAACCGGATGCGTGCCTGTTGTGAATGGGGAGCGTTGGAGCCGCGAGCCCGCGTCCACATGGCGTGTCGGTGGGCGTCGGGGGGCGGTTCTGACGTTGGTTTCGGGCGAGAATGCACGTTGATCCACATTGGATTTGCCGAGCGCGACGCGGTACCGCACGGACAATCCCTGAAGGGGATTTCTACCCTAGCCCAGGGTAGCCACCGCAGGTGGATACCCTGGGTTCCCGCCCCGGTAAAAGTCCAATCCTGAAGGGATTGTCTATAGCGTCGTCCGCACAGCCCGCGGCGATTCACCCCGGGGACGTCGCCGATGATTCGGTTGCGTCGATTCGTGGCCCAAGCGTTGTCGTGGCCAACGCGATAGGCGGGAAGAGATGGTCGCGCACGGAGCGCCTGGTGCCGCTTGATTAGACAATCCCTTCAGGATTGGCCTCGCGTGGAGACGTTCACCCCAGATCTCCAGATCACTGGTGGCCCTTGGATACCCATGGAAGCCAACCGCGAAGCCACCCACGAGCAGGTAGTCAACGTCGTGGCAATTCAGCAAACTCAAGAACTCGCTGAAGTCTGGCGGAAGACTCATCACCATAGTTCATCTTCCGCAGGAGCAGCATGTGTTGAAGGCGATACTCCGGAGTTTGCCGGTGCCACCAGAGCCTCTGTTCGGGGTCGTCAAATTCGCTTCCACAGGTGAGCACCGTGCGGTCCATTCGGAGCGCCGGCGAGGCTGGTGATGGCTTTGTCATGGGATG
>JBIKUY010000034.1:0-10988 GCA_044347355.1 Prochlorococcaceae cyanobacterium
ACTTGAGGTTGAAGCCCAGACCGCCGATGTGGGTTGGTTGGGTGACCATCGGCCAAGTGGTGGATTCTTCGGCGATTGAGAGGGCACCGGGGAAGTGCTGAAAGAGAACATGGTTGGCCTGCTGGAGGAAGTGCACGGCCTCGGTGTTCTCCCGGCCGCCGTGCTCGTTGGCCAGCCACTCCCCATCCGGGCGCAGGTAATCGCGATAGAGCATCGAGGCCACCGCATCAACACGGATGCCGTCGATGTGGAACTCCTCAAACCAGTACACGAGGTTCGCCACGAGGAAGTTGCGCACTTCGTTGTGGCTGTAGTTGAAGATCAAGGTGCCCCACTCCTTGTGTTCGCCGATGCGCGGGTCGGCGTGCTCATAGAGATGGGCCCCATCAAAGAAGGCCAGGCCGTGGGCATCCTTCGGGAAGTGGCCCGGCACCCAGTCGAGGATCACGCCGATGCCCTCGGCATGGCAGCGGTCCACGAAGGCGCGGAATTCATCCGGCCTGCCGAAGCGGCTGGTGGGGGCGTACCAGCCCGTCACCTGATAGCCCCAGGAGCCATCGAAGGGGTGTTCCGAGATGGGCATCAGCTCGATGTGGGTGAAGCCGCGGGCCTTCACGTAGGGGATCAGGCGATCGGCCAGCTCCGGGTAGGTGAGCAGGCGGGCACCGGGCTTGAGGTCGGCAGCCGGCACCGGTGGGCGAGGCGTGCCGTCGGCCTCGATGTACGGCTGGTCGGCAGCCGCGTGCATCCAGCTGCCCAGGTGCAGCTCGTACACCGACACCGGCTGATGGAGGGGGTTACGGCTGTCCCGCTCGGCCATCCAGGCCCTGTCCCCCCAGGCAAAGTCTCCCCCGAGCGATTGCACGATTGAGCCGTTGGCGGGTCTCACCTCGTGACGGAAGCCGTAGGGATCGGCTTTGGCGTAGCAATGGCCGTTCTGGGCCCGCACTTCGTATTTGTAGACCTCACCCGCCTGGAGGCCGGGGATGAACAGCTCCCAGCTGCCGCCCAACCGGCTCTGCATCGGGTGATGGCGCCCGTCCCAACTGTTGAAGTTGCCCAGCACAGCCACGCTGCGGGCGTTTGGCGCCCACAGGCAGAACATCACGCCGGCGACGCCATCGCGCTCGGTGAGATGGGCACCCATCCTTCGCCAGACGTGATGGTGGTTGCCCTCAGCGAACAGCAGCCGGTCGAGCTCGCCCATCCACTCCTCGCGGAAGGCCCAGGGGTCGTGGGCCTCATGGGTAATCCCCCCCCGCAGCACCCGCACCCGGTAGCCGCTGCCGGGGTTGTGGTCGAGGCTGGCCTCGAACACCCAAGGGTGGTGGGGGGTGTCCATCACCATCCCACCGGCCCCATTGCTGTCCTCCAGCAGCAGCTCCACCCGCTCCGCTTCGGGCATCCACACCCGCACCACCCACCCGCCGTCATCGAGGGGCTGGGGGCCGAGGACGGCGAAGGGATGGTTGTGGCGGCAATCCGCCAGCCGATGGGCGTCCTCAACCATCCAGTCGAGACAAGGGACGGCCATCGGAGCTCGGCAGTGATGGCCGGAGCTTAGGCGGGCTGGCCGCCGTCTCCGGCGGCTTGGTCAGCGAACGGGACCGCTGACGGCCCGTGGCCGGATCGGGTCCTGGGGAAAATCCACGCTGATGATTTCGTTGGAGCGGTTCAGCACCACGAACAGGGTGTCGGTGATGCGGTTGAATTCCGTGTTCACCAGCACCAGCTGGCTGTCGTCGTTGTGTTCAGCGGCCACCACCTTGCCCACCCGGATGAAATTGCCGGTGTAGCGCTGCAGCTGCTGCCATTTGGTTTGCAGGGTGGCGGGGGTGAGCTCCCGTTGCAGGGGCAGGCTCAGAAAACTGCGGGCGGTGATGAAGTGGCCGCCGCTGAGCGCCTTCACGAAGTCGCCCGCCACGGTGGTGGCTTTGGCGTCGGTGAGGTCGAGGTGATAGCCGTCCAGCTGCCCCATGTCGTTGAGCACCATGAACAGGTCGCGGGTGCCGGCGCTGGTTTGTAGGGAAGCTTCCACGGTGGTGGTGCGCAGGCCCCCCCGCACACTCAGCAGGGTCCAGCTGAGCAGTTTGGGTTGGTGGCGCATGGTTTCGGCCACCATGGCCGGGCTGCTGATCGCCTTGAGCTGGTCGGAGAACTGGCTGTAGCGCAGGTTGGGATCGCCGGTCTTGATCGCTTCCAGGATCCGGTTGGCCGCGGCCCGGGCCTCCTCCACGCTGAGATTGTTGCTCTGGGGCAGGTTGCTGGTTTTCGGCTGAATCGCTTCGCCGTCTGGGCTGGTCTGGGCGACGCTCGCTGGCAGGTGGCTCAGGCCGAGGCTGAGGCTGCTCACCAGGCCAAGGGCCAGCAGGGCGGCGCGTGCCATCAAGGTGGGGGAATCAAGTGGGGCCAGTTTGCCCCAGGAGCCCGTCTGCAGCATCAACGAGGGCAGGCTTCAGCTCCAGCCTGGCCTGCTCCAGCTCCAGCCGCAGACTGATCACGCGGTGTTCGATCCCGCTCCCCCCCCAGGGCAGCTGGCCGGTGCCGGGGTTCACCGCAATCTGGGGCCAGGCCGCCGCCGCCAGCGACAGGCGCAGCCGCTCGCCCGCCCGCAGTTCCAACCACAGGGGCTGCAGGCTCACCTGCCGCCAGCGGCTCTCCAGGCACCCCTGCCCTAGCAGACGCTGCACGCCCACACTCAGCTGGTGCACGCGGCCATCGGCTTCAACTCTGGAGACGGTGGCACAGAGGTCGAAGCCGGGCTGATCGGCACTGACGCACAGTCCCAGCACCGGCTGCACCATCAGCCCCTCCAGGTCGTGCCGGAGGGGGGCGGTGGTGAAGCAGGCCACGTCGCGCCGTTGATCCAGATCGGTGCGTTCGCACAGGCCCGGGTTGAGGTCGAGATGGCCACCCCGACCAGGCACCGGCCGCCAGGGGTCATGCACCAGCCACTGGATCGGCGCACGACCCCCCTGGCCTGGCCCCTCTCCCGGCAGAAGGCTGCCACCCTCCGCTGTGGCCTGGCCATCGCAGCTCAGACACCACTGGCCTGGCCAGGGGCTTGATCCGCTGGTTGGCGGAGCCGGGGCATCGCCGGCCGGGTGCCACTGGCCCGTGCGCTCGCTCTGCACCTGCACGTCTGTAGGGGTGCCAGCAGCGCCCGCTTGCTGGGGGCCGGCGGCTGCCTGGAGATGGCGGCGGAAAAAATCGAGGTGCAACTGGTCGGCCCCCTCCCCCCAGTTGAGGTGGCTCCAGGCACCGATGCGCAGCAGCGGCTTGCCGCCGCCCTGGCGGGCGCGCCGCCAGAGATCCAGCACCCCGTCGAGGTGGGGATCGTGCCAGCCGCCCAGCAGCAGGAGAGGCCGCTGCCAGAGCACCGAGGCTGGCTGGTGACAGATCCAGTCCTCCACCCTGGCCGGATCCTGCCGCAACCAGCGCAGCGCCATGCCCTGGGGGTCATGGCGCTTCAGCAGGGCCACTCCCTCCTCCAGGAAACGGCCACTGCTCAGGCTGCTTCGGATCGCCTGCCAACCGGATGGATCCCCTTGGCGGCGACAGCGCAGGGCGGCCAGTTGCAAGCCCCAGCCCAGGCCCAGAGCCCACCAGTGGGCACCGCCACTGCTGGCCCAGTGCAGCCGTTCGTCCAGTCCGGCCATGGCCACGGCCAGGCAGTCCGGCACGGCGTCGCCGCCTTCATCGCTCACCAGCTGGCTGAAGCCTTGATACGAAAAGCCGTAACTGCCCAGCCGGCCATTGCTGCCGGGCAGCCGGCGGGCCCAGCGCACGGTGTCGGTTGTGTCGCTGGCCTCCTGGCTGAAGCCGCTGAACACGCCTTCCGACTCCCCCTGGCCGCGCACGTCCTGCACCACCACCAGGAAGCCATGGCTGGCAAGCCAGCCGGGATGGGCGAGGGTGGGGGTGGAGGCGATCGCCCGGCCATAGGGCTGGCGCATCAGCAGCACCGGCCAGGGGCCATCTCCGTCGGGTTGCCAGATCCGGCTCAGCAGCCGGGTGCCGTCGCGGCAGCGCATCCAGGCGTCCCAGCCATGGGGCGACCCGCTCACTCAGCGCACATCGGGACAGTGCAACCCCACCACATAGGTGGTGAGCACCTCCGCATCCATCAGGCTGAGATTTTCTTGGTTAGCGATCTGGCGGATGGCCTGCTTGCTGGTGTACGAAATGCCCTGCTGGTTCATCTGACGGAGCTGCCGGCACAGCCGCTTGGCCCGTGAGGGATCCCGCCGCACGCTCTCCAACAGGTTCGACTGGGCCTGGGCAGGCTGGGGGTTCAGGGGCGCACCTGGCAGGGCCGCCAGGGCGGAAGCGCAGATGACGGCCGCCAGAAGCGACCAGCGGAGCGGACGGTCCAGCGGAGGAGACAGGCGGGTATCGGACACCATGGCCGCAGGATCGGCTGTTCCCATTCCAGAACTCAACTGCGACAGGTCGCTGCCGCTTGGGGTCAGTTTGCGTCCCGGCGAGCCCGGGCAATCCACCTCTGCACCTGGGCCAGGTTGGGAGGCGGGACTGCCGTGCCAGTGAGACTGCGCTGCAGCCTGCCGGTCTGGCGCCAGAGCTGCTGGGGATCTGCGGCGGCCAGGCTGCGCCGGTCGGGCACACCGGCATGCAGCAGCAGGGCCGCCTGCCCCGGATGGAGCTCCAGTTCCACCACCAGCCTGGCCTGGCCCCGCAGCCGCACCAGGGTGGGGAGGCTGGCGCCAGCGCTACCAGCCAATTCCGCCAGCTGCCGGTCTGCCATCCCGGCGAGAGCGGGCCAGTCGTGGCAGCCGACCCCCTCCAGGGCTGCCCGCTCCCGCCGGGCGTGGGTCGGCAGGTCCTGGAAACCGGCCATGGTTCAAGGTTGCGCCGTGATCTCGCCAGTCATCAGGTCACGGCGCACCTCGGCCAGGATCACCGGCCTGCTCAGGCCTGGGGCCACTGTGTCCACCCGCCGCAGCCGCACCCGCACGATGGCGTCATCGCTCTGGCGGCCATTGCCGCGCAAGTTGCGGGCCACCTGCTCGGCGCTGGGGGTCGCGGCCGCGGCTGCCAGGTCGGCAGGGGCGGCGGCCACCACGAGTTCGGCGCCGTTGTCGAACACCACCGGCACGCTCACCGCTCCCTCCACCGTCACCCGTGGCCGGTAGCTCACGGCGAAGGCCAGACAAGACAGCGCCAACAGCACGGTGAAGCTGGTGATCCCCACCAGGCGGAAGCGCACCCCCCAGCGCAGCAGAAAAGCGGTGATCGTGACCAGGGCCAGCACGCCGCTGGCGGCCCCCAGCCATTCACCGGCCACCAGCAGGATCGGGTCGGTGCTCATGGGCTCTGGCTCGGCTGGAAAACGCCTTTTATATTGCGGCCTACGCGCCCGTCGCCTGGCCATTCGCCCCCGCACCCTGATCCCCCTGCTGCTGGTTGGCGGCTCCACTGCCGTTGCGGTGGTCGGGATGCTCACCTTCGATCGGGTGGCCCGGCGGGTCTACACACGCCTGCAGCCGGATCTGGAGCGCCAGCTCGGCGCGGTATTTGGCCACCAGCTTGAACTGGGTCCCTATCAGGGGCTGGGCTGGTCCGGACTGCGGCTCGGCCCCACGCGCCTGTTGCCCGCTCCCAGCGATCCCTCCAGTGTGAAGGTGGCGGGACTGACCGTCAGCGTTGACCCCCTCAGCAGCCTGAGGCGGCGTCTGCCGGTGGTGCACCTCAGCCTCTCGGGGGTCGCCATCGATCTGCGCCCCAACGATGACGGGCGCTACTGGCGGCTGGGCCGGACTGATCCCGACCAGCTCCCTCCCCGCGTGGATGTGCGTTGGCGGCTGCTCCAGCCGGCCACGGTGCGTTTCCAACCTGCTGGGCTGGACCTGCAGGCCTTGAGCACGGGCTCGATTCAGCCCCATCGCCAGCTGCTCAGTGGCCAGCTGCAGCTCGGGCTGGCTGGCGATCAACACCTGCCGCTGCGTTTTCGGGGCGGTGGCATCTGGAGCGAGGGTCGCTGGCGGGGTGAGCTGATCAGCCGCAATCTGGACCTCAATCCATGGGCCAGCCGCCTGCGCTCCCCAGGCCAGTTGCGGGGCCGCCTGGATGGCCGCCTCCAGCTGGCCTGGGATGCCCGCGGTCCCGACTGCCGGGGTGAGCTGCGGGGTCGTCAGCTGAGCTGGTCCGCCACCCATCGGTCATCCCAACAGCCGCCACCCCAACAGCCGTCGCTGAAGATGCCGTTGCTGCCCCTGCAGTGCCAGGGCACCCAGCTGCGACTGCCTTTCTCAGACTGGCGTTGGGGGAATCGCGCCGGCCAGATCGCCCTGCTCACCACCTGGCGACAGAGGCAGTGGGAGGTGCAGGCCCTGGAGCTGCGCAGTGGTTCGGCTTGGCTGCGGGGTCGTGGCCGCATCGGCAGCACCCTCGCGTTCACGGGGGACTGGCAGCTGCCCCCCACCGAGCTGCCCCTGGCGCCCGGCACGCCCAGCAATCTGCTCGGCTCTGTGATCCAAGGAGACCTGCAGTTAGCGGGCGATTGGCAGCGGCCGCGTCTCAGCGGCCGCCTCTCCCAGGCCAGCAATCCGCTGCTCGACAGCTGGAGCGCCCAGCTGCGCTGGCAGGACCGGCTGCTGGTGCTCGATCAGCTGAGCAGCCGCTATTTGCGGGGCCGCGGCAGCTTGCCCCTCGCCCTTGATGGCCCCGGTGGCCTGCGGGTGGGGGCGCTGGAGGTGGAGGCCCAGCTGCAGCAGTATCCGCTGGCTCGGCTCAGCGCCGTGCTGGGCACCCGGCTTGATGGCAGGCTCACGGCCACAGGCACGATTCGTGGTCCGCTCTCCGGTCTCACCCCCGACTTCCGCCTGTTGCTCGAGCAGCTGAAAGTGGGACCGCTGCAGTTGGCTGAGGATTGGCAGGGCGATTGGTTCGGCCAGGCCGCCGGAGGCGGCCGCCTGGCACTGCGCCCCCGGGATGCGGAGGGACTGCTGGAGGCCCGGCTCGACCAGCGCTGGGTGCCGGTGGCGATCGACCTGCGGCGTCAGCAGGGGCTGCTCAGCTTGGCGGGCACCCCCCGCTTCTATCGCTGGCGGGCGGATGGCTTTCCCCTCGCTGGCCTTTTGCTGGCCCTGGGCCCCACCAGCCGGTTCCAGCCCCTGCAGGGCGATCTGAGTGGCCAGGGCACCCTGGGCTTGCAGCCCCTGGCCTTCCAGGGTCTGGTGGAGTTGGAGCAGGCCAGCGCCTTAGGGGTGGTGGCCCGTCGGGTGCGACTCGAAGGCCAGTACCGCGATCGGCAATACCAGGCCGTGGGGGTGGTGGAACCGCAGTCCGGTGGCGAACTGGAGGTGGATTGGAGCGGCCGTTGGCAGGCCGGCTTCCGCGCCCGGCTCACGGGCAGGGGGCTGGAGGATGGCCTGGTGCGCCAGCTCCTGGAGGCCTGGCCGTTATGGAACGGCGGTGTGGCCCGCGACCCTGGTCGCGCCGCCGACCTGGGCACTCTGCTGATCGACACCCTTGGTGGCAGCATCGATGACCAGCTCGCCGCCCTCAACCGGGCGCGGGCTCTGGTGCTCCAGCAGGGCCGTGCCCAGCGCGATGGGCTTTCCACGGCCGAGCAGTTGGAGCGGCTGGCGGCCCGCTTCGATCTTGATGCCGAACTCACGGGCCCACGCCTGGCCGATACCCGGCTCGATCTCAAACTGCGCGGCCATGTTTGGAGACCTGGCGAGGACAGGGATGTGGCCCTGAGCGCCCAGCCCATGGAGCTCAGTCTGCAGGGGCCCGTGCGCCTGGGCAGTGGCACCTTCGAGATTCAGGGTTTCCCCCTGGCTCTGTTGGCCCTGCTCACGCCGGTGCCTGAGGAGCTGCGCGGCACCTTGGGGGCTCGTGCCCGCTACCGCCTCGGTTCCCAATCGGAACTTGCCCTCGATCTGGCCCTGGAGAACGCTGGTTTTGGCCAGACCGACCTCACTCTGGAGCGGGGCAGCGTCAGCCTGGAAGGGCAGACCCTGTTGCTGGATCTGGCCTTGCGGGCGGCCGGTGCCGACAGTGGCATCGACCTGGCGGGCCGCGTTCCCCTCGACCCCGCCGCCGATGGGGTGGAACTGCGCCTGAGCAGCCGGGACGACGGGCTGATCTTCCTCAGCCGGTTGGCCCAGCCTGCCGTGGACTGGCAGGAGGGTACGGCCGACCTGCAGCTGCTGGTGCGCGGCAGCCTGCAGCAGCCGATCGCCAATGGCTTCCTGCGCCTGCAGAACGGCAAGCTCGACCTGGTGGGGCAGAGCATCACCGATCTGCAGGCCACCATGCTCTTCGACTTCGAAAAGCTGATCCTGCAGGAGTTCAGAGCTGCGGTGGGGCCCACCGGCAAGCTCAGCGGCGAAGGCATCATTGGCCTGGTGAACCCCCAGCTCACGGCCGAGGGGCAACCGGCCCAGCTGAAGCTCAACCTGGCGGGCTTGCCGTTCCGCTTTCCGCGGATCAATGCCATCACCAACGGAGACCTGCTGGTGGGCGGCAGCCTGGCGGGCCTGCGCGTCAGCGGTGAGGTGGGCCTGTCCAAGGGGTCGATCAATGTGCAACCCGCCCGCCTGGCGGCGGAGGGGCAGGCGGCTCCCAGCACCACCAGCGTGGTGGAGTTGGCCGAACAGCGCTGGACGTTCGAGCAGCCGCTGGTGCTGTACGGCCCGGACGTGGAGAGCGAGACCAGTGAGCAGCTGCGCACCCTGGTGCCTAACCTGCCGATGGTGCGGTTCGAGAACCTGCGGCTCAGCCTGGGCCCCGACCTCGGCGTGGGCGTGCCGGGCCTGGCCAGCTTCAAGACCGAAGGCACGCTCAGCATCGATGGCCCCTTCGATCCCCGCATCCAGGCCCAGGGGGTGGTGCGTCTCAAGCAGGGTCGGCTGGGGCTGTTCACCACCACCTTCAGCCTCGATCCCGACTCCCCCAACGTGGCCGTGTTCACACCGTCGCTGGGGTTGGTGCCCTTCCTGGACATCACTCTCCGCACCCGGGTGTCCGACAGCCTCGGGGTCGCCGGCGTCTACAGCGATTCAGCCGGTGGTGCCTCGCCGTTCAACACCTCGGCCACCCAGGCGGAGAACCAGGGTTTCAGCTCCCTCAACCAGCTCAACCTGGTGCAGGTGTACCTCAGCGTGAGCGGGCCGGCCGATCGCCTGGCCGAGAACATCACCCTGCGCAGCAGTCCTCCCCTGTCCCAGGACCGGTTGATGGCCCTGATTGGTGGCAATACCTTGGCGGGAGTGGTGGGCGGTGCCGGTGCGGGGGCGGCTCTGGCCACGGTCGTGGGCCAGTCGCTGCTCTCACCGATCCTCGGCACCCTTGGGGATGCCTTCGGCCAGCGGCTCAGTCTGGCCATCTATCCCGCCTATGTGAGCCAGGGTGTGAGCCGTGGCTCCGAACAGCGCTCCCGCCGGGTGCCGCCCCAGCTGGTGCTCGCCACCGAGGTTGGCGTCGACCTCACCAACCGCTTCAGCGTCTCCCTTCTGGCCGCCCCCAACGTGGACAATGTGCCCCCGCAGCTGAACCTCACGTTCAAGGCCTCGGAGCTGTTCAACGTGCAAGCTTCTGTCGACACCGAGGGCATCTGGCAGACCCAGCTGCAGGTGTTCTTCCGCTTCTGATGGCCCCATCTTCAGCGTCAGGTCCCGTAGGCCCATTGTCGAGCCCCGGCGCTTGCAGCGATGGCCAGTTGATCGGTGTCGACCTCGGCGGCACGGCGATCAAGTTGGGCCGCTTCACCCAGGACGGCACCCTGTTGGAGGCCCTTGAGGTGCCCACACCCCGTCCCGCCGTGCCCGGTGCGGTCACCGTGGCGATTGTCGAGGCGATTGAGCGGCTCGATCCGCAGAAGCTGGCGCCTCTGGTGGGGGTGGGCCATCCCGGGCCGAGTGACCGCCACGGCCGCGTGGCCCGCATCGCCATCAACCTGCCCGGCTGGCGGGATGTGCCCCTGGCCGACTGGTTGGAGCCCCTGCTGGAGCGCCGCGTGACCTGCGCCAATGACGCCAACTGCGCCCTGATCGGCGAGCGCTGGCATGGCGCCGCCCGCGGTGCCGGCGATGCGGTGCTGCTCACCCTTGGCACCGGCGTGGGTGGGGCCGTGCTGCTCGCGGGTGAGCTGTTCACCGGCCAGGGGGGCGCGGCGGCTGAACCGGGGCTGATCGGCATCCAGCCCGATGGTCCGCCTTGCAACAGCGGGAACCGCGGCTCCCTGGAGAGCTATTGCAGCATCGCCGGTTTGGCCCGGCTCAGCCCGCTTGAGCCCCAGGAGCTTTGCCGCCGCGCCCAGGCCGGCGACGCAGAGGCCCTGGCGGTGTGGGCTGCCTACGGCCGTCTGCTGGGGATCGGGATCAGCTCCCTGCTTTATCTGTTCACCCCGGAACTGGTGCTGCTTGGCGGCGGACTGAGTGCTGCCAGTGAGCTGTTCCTGCCGGCGGTGTGGCAGGAAGTGGAGCAGCGGGTGCTGGCCGTGAGCCGGGAGGGGCTGCGCATCGAGCGCTGTGCCCTGGGCAATGGCGCCGGTCGCCTCGGGGCTGCCCGGTTGGCCCTGGAGCGCCTGGGCGGCGCCTGAGCGGCACAGCCGGTCCCCTCGGGCCCAACCAGTTGGGATGATGGCCCCTATGAACTCCCCCAGCCAGGCCGTTCCTGATCCCAGCCCTGAACTGCTGCAGCGGGCGGCGGCCGTGCGTCGCAGTGCCATGGCCCTTGGCCAGTGCAGCGACTCGCAACGCCGGGCGGCTGTGGAGGCGATGGCCGCTGCGCTGGAGGCCAACCGCGCCGCGATCCTGGAGGCCAATGGGGCCGACCTGGAGGCTGCGGCCGCCGATGGTCTGGCTGCCTCGCTGGTGGCCCGGTTGAAACTGGATGGGGCCAAACTGGATGGAGCGATTGCCGGGGTGCGCCAGGTGGCGGCGCTGCCCGATCCGATCGGCCGCCGCCAGCTGCACACCGAGCTGGACGGGGGGCTGGTGCTGGAGCGGGTCACGGTG